>DATNQC010000324.1:0-2058 GCA_036702885.1 Oculatellaceae cyanobacterium
GGGATGAAGATGGCAACCTGCTGGCCTTCCCCAATCTCTCCGGGGATCGCCTACCCATCGTCACCACGGCGTATTAAACACCGCAGGAAGACTTTAAACCGCCAGCGGTGACTTGCTCCGTTCCACAATCCGGCGGGCAAAGTCGGCAAATAGGTACTCCGCATCATGCGGCCCTGGGCTGGCTTCCGGGTGAAACTGAACGCTGGTCACCGGCACATGCAGATGACGGAAGCCTTCCACACTGCGATCATTCAGGTTAATGTGGGTTATTTTCAACTTATCAGCCGGAAAAGCATCATCCAGCGACACCGCATACCCGTGGTTTTGACTGGTAATGGCAATTTTTCCGGTTTCCAAATCCTGAACGGGATGATTGCCACCATGATGCCCAAAGCGCATCTTGGTAACGGCAGCTCCACAGGCCAGGGCCAAAATCTGATGCCCCAGACAGATACCGAAAATGGGCGTACCGGATTCCACCAGACGGCGGGCCGTGGCAATTTCCGCATGCAGAATGGACGGATCGCCTGGGCCATTGGAGAGCAAAATACCGTCGGGTTTTTGCTGCATAATTTCCTCAAAGGTGCTGCCAGCCGGCATAACCATCAAGCGGCGCGTAAACTGAAGCAAATATTTCAGAATAGACTGCTTCACGCCAAAATCAAGCACCACCAGGCAATTAATCAGGTCGCCCGGCGTGTGATTATCCATGATGTACGGCGCCTTGGTCGTCACTTGAGCAACCAGATTTTGCGCCTCCAGTCCCGGTTGCTTGCGAATTTGTTCCAGAAATTCTTCAGGTGCAATTTCATCTGAAGTAATTCCAGACTTCATCGCGCCAACTTCACGAATTTTCCGGGTAATTGCCCGGGTATCCACGTTTTCGATACCCACAACGCCATTCCGCGCCAAAAACGCCTGCAGGGAAAGCTGAGCTCGCCAGGAACTGGAAATAGGACTCATCCGGCGGACCACAAAGCCATTGGCATGGATGCGTTCAGATTCGTAATCTTCCCGATTAATTCCATAATTCCCGATTTCCGGGTACGTCATCAGGACAATCTGCCCCTTATAGCTCGGGTCTGTCAGAACTTCCTGATAGCCGGTCGAGGTGGTGTTAAAAACCAGTTCGCCGAAAGCAGTGCCTGGTGCGCCAATGAGGGAACCCTCAAACAGGCTGCCGTCTTCCAGCATGAGCTTGGCTTTGGTCCGGTTATGAGGCATGGCGTTTGGCTCCTTTTGTTTCAGTTCTGTAAGATTATCCCAAGAGTTGGCCATGCGCCAAGTAAAATAGTTAAAATTTGTTCACCGGTGCAAGGTCATGCCTCACCGGAACCCCAGGCAGAGCCGGACCCAACTTTCTATCTTCATTCCGGCAACTCATGTCACCGTCCCCTCTCCACGTTGCTACGGAGGATTCCCATGCCCAAGCGGACTGATTTGCGCAAGATTCTCATCATCGGCGCCGGCCCTATCGTGATTGGCCAAGCCTGCGAATTTGACTATTCAGGCTCACAAGCCTGCCGCGCCCTGATGGAGGAGGGATACGAAGTCATCCTCATCAACTCCAACCCGGCCACCATCATGACCGATCCCAGCCTGGCCACACGGACCTATATTGAACCCTTGACCGTTCAAGCCGTTACAGCGGTCATTGAAAAAGAGCGTCCGGATGCCATTCTACCGACTATGGGCGGGCAGACGGCCTTAAACATCGCCTTTGCACTGGTTGAGGAAGGCATCCTGGAAAAATATGGCGTCCAGCTGATTGGCGCTAATTTTGAAGCCATCAAGGTGTCCGAAGATCGGGAAGCCTTTAAACAGCTCATCGAAAAGGAAGGATTGGAATCCCTCCGCTCCAAGACTGTTAGAAGTTACGAAGAAGCCTTCGAGGTTGCCCAGCAATTGGGCTTTCCGCTCATCCTTCGCCCTTCGTTCACACTGGGCGGCTCCGGGGGTGGAGTCGTCTATACGGAAAAAGAATTTAAAGACGCCGTTGAGCATGGCCTGACCCTTTCCCCCATTGGTGAAATCCTCATTGAGGAAAGCGCCCTGGGC
>DATNQC010000327.1:0-6922 GCA_036702885.1 Oculatellaceae cyanobacterium
GTGGTGGAGCTTCTCCAGGGCAAAGGCCCTGCGGATTTGGAAGCGCTGTGCCTGACATTGGGAGCCGTGGCGCTCGTGGGTGCGGGTGTTGTGGAAAACGTTTCTGAGGGTGAGGCGTTGCTCAAGGCCAAACTGGATGATGGCAGTGCGCTCGCTAAATTTAAGCAGTTGGTAGCCGCTCAGGGCGGTGATTTGAGCTTCATAGACGATCATGCTCTTCTACCTCAACCAAGCCGCGTTTTGCTCCTGCCTTCTCCGGAATCTGGCTATATTGCGGATATTGATGCGCTCAAGGTTGCAAAATCTGCTAAATTGGCTGGTGCGGGTCGCACGGTGAAGGATGAGCCGATTCATCTGGGGGTTGGCGTCTTGCTGCGTAAAAAGGTTGGGGAACCCGTTAAGGCTGGTGAAACCCTGGCGGAGCTGCATGCGGGCGATTTGGATCATACAGAAGCCATGGCCATGCTGAAAAGCGCGTTTTCTTTCTTGCCGGAGCCTGTTACGCCGGCTCCCCTGGTTGAGGAAATTTCTCTGGGCGACGTTTTCCGGAATGTAACAGTTCTCAATTCCTGATTCAAAATGGATGCCAACACCGACAACCTGTCTGACTTGGAAAAGGAAGTTCAGGCCGTGGTGGATATCGTTAAACCGGGCGGGTTGGTGGCAGGTGCTGTCATGGCAGGCTCCACCGGATCTTACATTGGAAAATGCCTGTTACCCGGCGTTCCCCTCAACGAGGAAACCCTGAAGAAGGCGTTTGAAAAAGCAGGGGTTCGGATTATTGTTTCCAGGCTGAAAACACCGCCCCAATTGCGTGAGGGATATGACGGCATACTGGTTTACTATGGCATTAAGCCGGAAAAAGAAGCTGCTTAGGGCGAATCGGCATTGAATCTCCTGAGATGCATTTTCTGCGTCAATGCGCTGCTTGGCTTCGTCATTTACTACTTTGTAAACTCCTCCCCTGCGCTGTTTTTTCCTTGAAACTACATCCTCAGGAAGCTAAATGTCGATTCGCCCAGAGCATTCCTCATGAAGCTTTTTGAGGCTTACTGGAGGGTGTTGCATTCAATACGGTTACGGCCGTTGAGTTTGGCGCGGTACAATTCGTCGTCGGCCAGCTTGATGAAGTCTTCAAACGTATTGAGGGTTTGCGCGGAATCCAGACGGAAATCGGCCACGCACACCCCAAAGCTGGCGGTGACGCGGAGCTCCGGATCTTCTTCAAAGCGGAGCAGCGGCAGGTTCCGGTGAATGGTGGAGGCAATCTGAAGGGCCTGCTCCGTGGTTTTGCCCGGCATGATGATGGAAAACTCTTCCCCGCCGAAGCGGCAGCAGAAGCAATCGCCCGGCGTATTGCGCTTGGCAATGTGCGCAACGGCCTGTAGCACCTTGTCGCCCAGCAAGTGTCCGTAGTTATCGTTTAATTTCTTGAAATGATCGATATCGACCATCGCAATGGCAAGAATGGTTTTGCCTTGTTTGGCGCTTTGGAAGCATTCCGTAATTTTGTTGATAAAAAACCGCTTGTTGTAAACCTTGGTCAGTTCATCCGTGATAACGGAATGGGCCAGCATGCTGGCTTCCTTGGAGAGGTTGCGGTACTCCACGTTCAGTTTCATCAGGTCGGAAGCTTTCTTCTCCAGCGCTTCCCTGTATTTGCTTTCCTTCGTTTTGGTGAAGGAAAATTCAATCATCAAATTCCAGACAAGGTTTTTCAAAAAGTCGTATAGCCCATCCATAATCGGGCTTAGACCACGGTAGAAGAGAACGGCAATCAGGACCAGCCAGTCAATATAGCCGACTAGACCTTGCTGGATAAAGGGCGTCTGGAATGCCGACTGAATGGCGGGTTGACTTGCCGACAACTGCACAACCAATTGGAGCAATTGACCGACATAAATGCCAGGAAACCAGTTATTCTGTGGAATCAGCGGGCCAATCCAGCCGTAGAGCCAGTAAACCGGCACCATAATATAGCCGCTGATGGCGTAAATCCAATCAAACGCGGGACGCCAATCTCTATAAAATGCCAAACCTTGCTCCAGAGATAGGCCGCTTGTGACGGGGTCAAAAATGGCGATGAAAAACCGTACCCAAAGGAGCAAGTAGAGAAGCGTCCATGTGAACGTCTTGATTTTTTGGTACACGGTAACCTATTCCACTCATTCTCACTCGCTTCCATTATTTTAATATATTATTCACCACCCGGCAGGAAACGGGCGAGTTTTTCGGGTATTCATAGGATACCCGGCGCTACACCGGCTCCGGAACCTGGGTTTCGCCCTGGGATTGCTTCCGGGTTTTTCGGCTGCGGGGTTTTGCAGGGGACTCTAATGTGGAAACGGAGGTCAGTTGGGATGATTCCACCATATTGGGCACCGCTTCTGCGTGCGTTAATATTGTTTCGTCTGTAGCTTCGGTGAAGGACGCGGCGGGAAGCTGCTTTTCAGACTTGCAGCCATATTCCTCGAACTTCCGAAGCTGCGGTAGGATGCCCTGGCGTCCCTCCAGCGAGGTTCGGGCATCCTCAAAGCTGCTGCTCAACGCTTCAATGCGATCGCCCACTTTCAAAAAGCGCTCCACAAAAATGCAGGCCCGTTTATGCAGTTCTCGGCCCAACACCTGGATTTCCTGCGCCTTTTTGGAAAGCTGCGCTTGCTCCCAGCCATAGGCGACCGTTTTCAGAATCGCCATCAAAATTAGCGGGCTGGCCAGAATCACGCGTCGCTGGAATGCCTGCTCCAGCAGCAGGGGCTTTTCTTCCAATGCCACGCGCAACATGGATTCCCTCGGAACGTAGAGGATGACAAAATCAATGCTGTCCTTGCATTGGGCTTCATATGACTTGAGGCTGAGCGACAGGATTTCCTTTTCCAGGGCGGCAGCATGCTTTTTGCGCTCCTGGGCTTCCTCTTCGGAATCCCCTGCGCCCATCAGGCGTTCCAGATTCACCAAAATGGTTTTCGCGTCAATATAGAGAATGCGTTGATTGGACAGGCGGATGGTGATATCAGGCCGCAAGCCGTTTTCCACTCGTTGCGCCTCATAATGTACGCCTTCAATCAGGCCAGATGCTTCCAGAAGACGGATCAACTCCATCTCACCCCAGTCGCCACGGCCTTTGCTATTGCTCAAGGCTTCCGCTAGCTTGTTTTTTACGTTCACCAGCTTGGCTGTTTCGCCCACAATCATCTCAATATGGGTTTTTAGGGAAGCTGTGTCTTCGGCATGCTGTTTTTCCAGCTCCTGAACCTTTTTGTCGTTTTGCTCAATAAGTTCCTTCAAGGGTTTGAGCAGATTGTTGAGCCGTTCATCCAGTAAACCCTGCTTTTGCTGGTGTTCCTTGGCGGCTTTCTCTTCCAGTTCCTCGGCAATCGCCTTGAGCGTCTTGCGGCTGATCAGCTCAAACTGTTCCTGTTGCCGCTCGTTTAGCTTGGAGGCTTCCTCCAATAACGTCTCCAGGCGAGTATTGCTCAGGCTCAGATCGTTGATTTCCATCCGAAGCAGCGCTTCGGTGGATTTCAATTCTTCCGTTTGCGTTCTCAGCAGGTTGTTTTCGAGGTGCAGTTGGGTTTCCCGGCGCAGCGTGATCAATCTGGAAAGGGCAAACCCGACGCCCAAGCCTGCCAAACCGCTGACAATAGACCCCAGAATCACGGCACTCTGCATCTCAATCGCACTCTCTCTTTTGTGGGAACGGGGGCATTGTACCATTCCGGCGCGCTGGATGCGACATGGCGCAGCACAACCGTTACATGAAGCCTTGCGGAATGTTAAGTTGCAGCTAAAAGGCAGTCTGGGAGCCTAAAGATGGAAAAATGAAAACCAGGGGTTGCATTGTGATCATCTTTGATGCATTCTAAGTATCGTGAATCACCTGACACCGACGCGGGGTGGAGCAGCCCGGTAGCTCGTTGGGCTCATAACCCAAAGGTCGCAGGTTCAAATCCTGCCCCCGCAACCATTTAACGAAAACCTCACCTCATTTTGGGTGAGGTTTTCGCTTAATCGGAAGTCTACACATGAAGTTCAGCTCCAGCTTGTCTATGGCATAATTTTTTTGATTCAAGTGGAAGTTTCAGATGACTTTTACCGTGGGTTATGGCGTGGCGCCTGTTTACTCAAATCTTCTACCTGTAGCGCCAGCTTCTCAGCGGCGTCCGGTAGCCGCTCCACCGACTATTGAAGACTGTTTCCTCTCCGGAGAACAGCGGGTTGAGAGCGTCGAATTTGGAAAATCTGCGCCTCGTGTGGCTTTTTTGTATGATAGCGAAACGTCTAAAGGCGTAGGGAAAGAGATAGCCAGCTATCTTGTTAGGTCGGGAGAAGCGGCTGGTTTTGATTTGGAGAAAAAGAACCGCGCAATATCAATGTTCATGAGTGCCAGATAGAAATTAACGGTACAAAACCGCGGATCTGGTACCGAGGGGAAGATATTACCCGGCGATACGATGCGATCATTCCTCGCATGTACGGGATCGGGCCGGAGGACATTCAGCATGCCCGGAACGTGTTGCAAGCTTTTGAACAGGCTGGCGTTTATACGCTGCTTTCCTCTCAAGCACTGGATTTCACCTATAGCAAATCGGGGCAGGCTGTAGAACTGAGCAATAGGGGAATTCCCCAGTTGCCAACGCTCACGGTTTCTTCCAAACTGCCCATGAAAGAGGCATTATTGGAGCAGATTGATTGCTTTCCCTGGCTCTGCCCGGAGGATAAAACAAAGATTCTGGTTGTCGTAAAAGGGATTTATGGCGGATACATGGGAAATAAGGTGTATCTGATGGAAGCCCAGGAGCTGCGTCGTTTGCTTGCGGCGGAGGATAAGCCCGATGTGCTGCTCCAAGCGTTGAATCCTTATCGCATTGATAAAAATGCGAAGGGTGAATCCTTTCGTGTGATTGTGGTCGGCGGCGAAGCCGTTGCGGCTTGTCAGTTTGTTAATAAAAGCGGATTTCGCAGCAATGTTGAAAAACGCACTACAAAAGCGATTCCATTGACCAGTGACTTTGGGCGGAAATTGAAGCGGTAGGCAGAAGCCGCGGCGCAAGGCGTTGACTTTGCAGGCGTGGACTTCATGGTGACAGAGCGGAAGGATATAGCGCCGGACGGACTGGTTTGCTTGGAAGTGAACGGTATTCCGGGAATTACTCAAATCCAGAAGGCGTTGCCACCCGGTGTGAATATTTCTGCACAGGTCATTGAGTTGATTAAAAGCCGGGTCGGGAAGGTCTAGGGTAGAACGGTTTGAGCAGTTTCTATCCTACGACAAGCAGCCGATCCTGCGTCAGCAAAGGCAAATGACTGGTGGCAATGCGTTCTCCCGGCATCAAAATAGGGATGCCGGGCGGGCAGTGGACTATGGTTTCCTTGGCAATACGGCCCACGGCCTGTGCGGGAGGAATAAACTCACCCGGTGCGAAAAAGGCTTCACGGGGGAGCATGACCATTTCCGGCAGGCTGGCGGAAGCCGTTTCGCTGCTGCTTTCCTGCTTGAGCGTGAAACCACTGCTTGCCGCATTCTCCGCAGTCTGCTGATCTTCCCGGAGCATCACATCCTTGAAAAAGCGATAATCCTCCGGTTGTAAGCCTAGCCCGGCCAGATACAGCACCCCATGCGGGGAGGCTGATTCATAGGCAATGCGCTCATCCGCTTCAATGCGGGGACCCCAATCCTCCCCGGAAACGCCCGGGTTCACTAGGTACAGTTTGCATGGATCCCAGAAAGACACTTCCTGTTTGGATGGCTCAAACAGCCGGTAATGGCGGAAATGGGTTTGCAAATCGGTCCTCAGTTGATCGACCCGGGAAAGCAACTGTTCAATTTGCCGCTGCCCTTGTTCGGATGCGAGCATGTGGCAGGTCGCTTCCAGGCTGGCTAGCAAAAGGTAGGAAGGGCTGGTGGTCTGTAACACGTTCAGCGCTTGCTGAAAATCCTCCGGGATGATGCGGGAGCCTTCGGGTAGATGTGCCAGGGCGCTTTGGGTCAGGCTACCGCCGGTTTTATGCAAGGAGTGAATGACGGCATCGCAATCCATCCGGCAAGCAGAGGGAGGCAGGGCTTCCGTAAATGGCCACAGGCTGCCGTGAGCTTCATCCACCACAAAATAAATGCCGTGACGGTGACACACAGTGGAAAGCGCCTGCACATCACTGCCAATGCCTTCATACGTCGGAGCGGTGATAAATAACGCCTTGATGTTTGGGTGTTTCCGGAACTGTTCCTCCACCACTTCCGGGCGAACGGCGCCCCAGAGGCCCCAATCCGGTAAGTAGTCGGGCAGCATCCAAACGGGTTCCGCGCCGGTCAGAATCAAGCCGTTCAGGACGGAACGATGCACATTCCTTGGAAGCAAAACCTGATCTCCGGGCTTCAACAGGGCCAGCATCGCTGCCATCAAACCGACAGAAGCGCCATTCACCAGAAAAAAGCTGCGAGCCGCGCCAAACAGCGCGGCTACTTCCCGCTGTGCATCCGCCAAACACTCGGAAGGCTCAGACAGGACATCCAGCCCTTCCAGCTCGGTCAGATCGTAGCGATATGGCTCCAACGACAGGTCCCATTCTGGAGGCAGCAGGTTAAAACCAGCATGCGCAGGCACATGGAAGCGCCGGCGCTGATGCTGATCATATTCAAGCAATGCTCGAATGAGCGGTGGTGGACTATGCTTTACCAGCGGGTGCGGGCGGAAGAGGCGCCAGTCCGAATTGGGCACGTTCCTCATTGGAAACGCCTTTCATTGTGAGGTTGATGCGGCCGCGCTCATCAATATCCACAACCTTCACCAGGACTTCATCGCCAACTTTGACGACTTCTTCCACCGTTTGCACACGGTAGGGAGCCAGTTGGGAAATGTGGATCATGCCGTCCTTACCGGGGAAGAGCTCCACAAATGCGCCGATCGGGATGGTTCTGACC
>DATNQC010000332.1:0-1964 GCA_036702885.1 Oculatellaceae cyanobacterium
GGTCACGACATTCTCTTCCAGAAGCAGGCCGCCCATGTCGTTTGCCCCCATACGGATGGCGGTTTGGCCGAGCTTGAGGCCCTGCGTAATCCAGGAAGCCCCGATATTGGGGATGTTATCGAGCACAATCCGCGCCAGTGCGCTCACACGGAGGTATTCCACGCCTGTTGCGGGCGGGTTGGGTAGTTTTTCCAGCTTGGTGTTGATTTTCTGGAAAGTCCAGGGGATGAAGCTGAGGAAGCCGCCGGTTTTGTCCTGTAGGTTACGGATCTGGATGAGGTGATCCACGATATGCCAATCTTCCTCCATCATGCCGAACATCATGGTGGCGGACGTTTTTAAGCCCAGCTCATGCGCTACTTCCATCACTTCCAGCCAGTCGTGGGTGCTGACCTTTTTATGGCTGACTTTGCGGCGAATGTCATCGTGGAGAATTTCACCCCCAGCGCCGGGAATAGACGAGATGCCGGCCTCAATCAGCTGGCTGATGACCCAGCGGAGGTCTTTGCCGGTAATTTGCGTCATATAGGCAATTTCCGTGGGCGAGAACGAGTGAATGGTGAGATCCGGAAAATCGCGCCGCAGATTGCGGACGATATCCAGGTAATAGTCAAAGGGTAGATCCGGATTGACGCCGCCCTGAAGCAGCAGTTGCGTGCCACCGGCATCGACCAGTTCCTGCGTTTTTTCCTTGATTTGCGCGTAGGTGAGCGTGTAGGCGTCTGTATCCCCCTTGTGGCGGTAAAAGGCGCAGAACAGGCAGTCTACATTGCAGACGTTGGTGTAATTGACGTTGCGATCAATGACGAAAGTGACTGGACTGCCCGGGGGATGGAAGCGCTGTCTGACCTCTTCAGCCATGATCCCTAATTCAAATAGGCTAGCTTCCCGGAAAAGCCTCAGGGCTTCAGCCTCAGAGACGCGATTAGTCGGCTCAACCGTAGGCTTGGCGTTGGAAGGAGAGGTTACGGCGCTCATAAATTGTGCTACTATCCTATGGATTATTTTTCTAATACCATAGCAAAAACGGACTCGAACCAAAACCATTGCCAGGTTCCCGTTTTTCCCTTACTCCCCGGAAGTCACAGATGTCCAGTAGCGTTAAAAAGCCGATTCATTACCGCAAGGAACAACACGAGGAGATTTTTCTCTATCACCCCGTGCCACCAAATGCGGATGCGGTTCGGATTGGGATGGTTTATCCCGCGCCGTATCAAATCGCCATGTCGTCTTTGGGCTATTTAACGCTATTCCAGCAGTTGGATATCAATCCCAACGTGGATGCTCGCCGGATCTACGCGGACACGCTCAATGAGCATAATCCGCGAGAACTGGAATTGATGGGATTTTCCTTCTCGTTCGAGCTGGACATTGTAAAAGTGCTGGAAACGCTGGAAGTTTACAACATTCCCAAATTTAGCCGGGACCGTGAACGCCAGCATCCACTGATTTTCGCGGGTGGGCCGGTGCCCATGAGCAATCCGGAACCGTTTGCAGATTTCTTCGATTTCTTCCTGATTGGGGAGGGCGAAGAAATGATGACCACCCTGATGCAGATTTACCAGAAATACCGCGATCTGACGGACCGGGAGGAGTTGTTGCATCGCCTGGCGGTGGAAGTTCCCGGTCTATACGCGCCGAGTATGTATGAAGTGCGCTATGAAGGTCCGGATGGTCCGGTGGCGGCTATTATTCCCAAGTATGACGATATTCCTGCGCTGGTGGAAAAACAACTTGTCTCCAATCTGGATGACTTTGTCGCTTCGACGCCCATCATCAGCGATAAGGCGATTTTCTCCAATACGCTGCTAGTTGAGGTCATGCGTGGGTGCGCGCACCGGTGCCGCTTTTGCCTGGCCAGTTACAGCATGCTGCCGCCGATGGGTTCAGGCTTACCCGCTGCGCGTGGCGCGACCATTCAAAAAATTATCGACCGCATTGAGGAAGGCATTCAGTATACGGAC
>DATNQC010000335.1:0-5777 GCA_036702885.1 Oculatellaceae cyanobacterium
GTGGTGTGTTGGTGTGGCTGATGTTTACAGGCCTGACGTTGCTTGCTGCCGCTTTTGTCCAGGTGCTTCATTGGGAAAGTCGATTTCAGGCGAACAAGGCTCTGTTATTAGCGAATTTACAGCAATCAGCGCGGAAGATCCGGCAGTTACGGCTTCGTGTGACCCGAATTTCCAATGTGCCGGGCTTGGATGCGCCGTTGATTCAGCTTCGCCCGGTATTGAAATTTTTACTGCCACTCTTACTCCAGTTGGGGCGAAAGTTTCTGATACTCCGGTTTTAGAAAGCGCTCTGAGCAGAGGGGGCTTTGCTTGGATTTAATGCGCTGGAACGAACTTTGCTTCTGGCTTTGTTGGAAGAACAAAAGGGATAAGTTTTAACGTGGCGTCTGGAGCTTGGCTTTGGACAGCATTTGCGCATCGCTCGCGTATCTTCGCATCGCTTCGGGTGAGGCTGCCCAACAATGTCATCAGCGTATTACGAACCGTGTTTTTGGGTTTTTCTTTGCGAATTTTGCTTTCATAGCAAGGACAAGCTCAACTGGAGCCCAGTTTCCAGTCTGCTTTTCGGGTTAATGAGGCTCGCGCCCTTAGTCGCATCTGGCAGTAATAGTCCTCTACGCTTTATTCAAGACATTGGTATAGATGGTTTCCTTGTCTGTCAGATGTAGGGCTGTCTCTGTTGTTGTGCCGGGACAAATAGGAACAAGATGCCAGTTTGGTGAAGCATGCTTACAGAAAGCGTGTTGGATCGGGAGGGGGAAACGGCTCCGGAAGAGACTTGTTACCAAATCCCAGCTCCCAATAACCGTTGAATCCATCCCCTGACCTTGTTACGCTTCTGAAGGTCTGCGATAATGCCATCTTGTTGCCGCTCTGCAATTTGTAGAATTTTTTGTTTGTAGGCATTTTCAACATGGGCAGTAAACATAATGGCTTCATTCAGGGCGGCGACTGATTGGTTGAAGGTTTGCTGGTTGGGGGTATTTATGAGCTCCTGAATGGCTTGACAGGCTGTTGTTAAAGCTTCTGACGCGTCTTGTGTATTAATGCCATGCAGTTTGTTTAATTCAGCGAAAGCTATACCCAGTTCGTTACTCTCCTGCAACAATTTTCCTTGGTGTTGTTTTATTGTCTCAGCACACTTTCTTATATCCTCAATGCTACTACCGCGAAGAGAATGCTTGTTCATAAGCAACTCAGTGAGAAGGCTGCGAAGATAGCTATGTTCCTGTGAGTCCGGGTTATGGCGTGCTAAAGTAAATAATAGCTGCTTATCTCCACCAGTTACAAAAGCATGTACTCCAGGATTCCTAGAGAGAACATAAGGAGATCTTCTTTCATTTCGATCGGGCTCGGTTTTTCGGGTGGGTGGATGGCAAGTAATTGCCCCAAAAGATATTGGGTTCATGAAGAGTTCCATCATTGTGTGATTACTACTAAAGCAAAACCGTCCACAACAAAAAATGCTAGGCTTGATTTTTTGTGCATGGGGAGATTGGTGGGGGTAAACTGGTCGAAAGCGACAGAACATTCAGGGGAAGTCCATCAAGGTTTAATTGCCTGATGCCTGGGTGTTGTCGACTCTTGGCTGCATTCGCAGGATTTTTGCTGGGGTTCGTGTAAAAAGCCCAGCCTTGACGCTTTTCCCTGACTTCCGTAGACTGGAAGTAGTCGTTACACGTACTTAGAATTGGGAGGAGCGGCTCGCATGTCCAGGGATGATGACGGAATATTCACATTTGTAGCCGGGCTGACATTCGGTTTACTGGGTGGCGCTGTGGCAGGCTTGCTGTTTGCGCCAAAGTCCGGGGATGAATTGCGGGCGGATGCCAATGCTTTCCTACGTTCCTTGCCGAAACGGGTGAACGATGAATTGAGGAATCCGAATGCCCGGACCCGTGAGTTTATTGAAAAAACGCGGTACAACATTGAAACGCAGGTCGGCAAAGTGAAGAAAGATCGTGAAGCCGGGCGTTTGGCAAAAGCCAAACATGCGGAAGAAGTTGCTGCCGGCTATGAATTTAACTAACGGCTGGGTGTGACATGGTACCTTCTGCCCAGAGCCAAGAACTGGTTCAGTTGATTCGGGTGGCCTGGATTCTGTTGATTCCGGCCGGTGTCCTGCTGAGCCTGGTTTTATATAAGCTGTTTGTACTCTTGCACGGTGTGGTGGAGTTTTTGACGCTGGCACGCCATGAGTTAACTCCAGCCATGCGGGATTTGCGCCTGACTGCGGAGCATGTGGAAACGCTTAGTGCCAAAGCAGTGGCCAATGTCAAAACCGTGGAAGATACGGCGGCATCCGTTGGGCCTGCAATGCGTTCACTCCGGGATAAAGCGCTGGCAGGTGCGGGCGCGATTTGGCGTGTTTTAAGGCAGTCGTTCAGAGGCATTTAACCGGTTGAGGAGGACTCCATGTCATCAGCATCGAACTTTGGGAAATTTGTGGTTGGCGCCGTGTTAGGCGGTGCGATTGGCGCCGTGGTGGGGATGTTGCTGGCCCCGCGTAGCGGCGTAGAAACCCGCGAAATGATCCGGGAGGAACTGGATCAGCAAATGCGCGGCGTGGGTGATTCCCTCAAGGAAAAAACCGAAGCGCTGAAAGACAAAGCGGACGTGATTAAAGACAAGGTGGCGGAAGTGACATCCGAGCTGGAAGAAGTGGGACGTCGTGTGATGAACCGTTTTTCGGAGAAGCCAGAGAAGTCCTAAGTCTGCCTTATCGCCGGACCGGCTTTCGGTCCAGAAGTATGCGCCGTATTGTCTGACTGGGAATTGACATGACCAAACTGTATATTTCCGCGGATCTGGAGGGCGTTTGCGGCGTTGTCACCTGGCATCAGGTGTCACCGGAGTCGGATCGCGTGGCTTATGACTTGGCGGTTGCACAACTGGAAACCGAAGTTGAAGCTGTGGTTGAAGCGGCGCTGGATGCTGGTGTGGATGCGGTTGTTGTCAATGACTCCCATTGCGCCATGACGAACCTGCGTTTGGCGCAGATGCACCCCCGTGTATCTCTTATTTCCGGTAAACCCAAGCGGTGCGCCATGTCGGCAGGCTTGGATTCTTCGTTTGATGGGGCGATTTATATTGGCTATCATGCCAAGGCGGGCGCACGTCGCGGCGTTCTGGCGCATACGTTTCACAATAAGCTGTTTGACGTTTCGATCAACGGTGTTTCATACGGAGAAGGTGGCGTGAACGCTTTGCATGCTAGCCTGACGTTTGGAGTGCCGCTCATTATGGCAAGCGGTGATACTGCGTTTGTCGAGGAAATCCATACGCTGCTCCCGAATTTGCCGGTGGTGGAAACCAAGCAGGGAATTTCCCAGACGGCGGCTAAAAATCGTCCGCTGGAGGAATTATTATCTGACTACGCGGAAATAACCCGCACTGTGCTTAAAAACAAAGCAGCGTGGAAGCAGAATCTGCTCAGTGTGCCCGGTCCCTACGAACTTCGGATGACCTTTATCAATTCGTTGGCAGCGGATACGGCCGATCTGATTCCTGGGCTGACCCGTGTGGATGGCCGTACACTGGCGTATCAGGCGGATCAATTTGAACTGGTGTATCGCATGTTGCAGGCTTGCTACAGCATACTGGCCAATACGGCTGCATTGGAATGATTTTTGTAACAAAAAGTAAACACCTTCGCAGGGGTGGGGAAAAAGTAGCAAAACTTTACGATGTAACCGTTTTTATACAAATGCATAGCATATAGGGTATAGAGCCATGTTTACAGGACTTCCAGGTGGACTGCTATCGCCTTTGCTTGCAGCACAAGCAGCTTCTTTCAATAAGGGGCAGGAAAGCCAGTCAACGAGTTCTAATGCGCGGCAAGAAGCTGCCCAGAAGCGCGATCAATTTATTTTTGTGACCCGTCAGGCAAAGGAAAATCAAAAAACGAAGAACGCTGAGCAGGGCTTCCTCGCATAATCTTGCGGGATGGTCGCTACCCCCCAAGACAAGGCGCTTGTCCTGGGGTACACTTGTTCTATGTTTGATACGGAAGCCACCATTGCCGCTATTGCGACTGCCCGTGGGGAAGCGGGCGTTGCTGTCATTCGTGTCAGTGGTAAACGGGCCTGGGAGATTGGTCGGGCGCTATTTTCGCGGAAGAATATTACATTCCAGCCCAGTCGGGTGTACCACGGCTGGATTACGGAAGAAGACGGCGCCATTGTCGATGAGGTCTTGCTGCTGCCGTTCAAGGCGCCGCGTAGTTATACGGGAGAAGACGTCATCGAAATTCATTGTCATGGTGGCGACGTGCTGTCTCACAAAATTCTGGATTTGTGTCTCCAGCAAGGCGCCCGGCTGGCAAGACCCGGTGAATATACGCTACGGGCTTTTCTGAACGGTAAAATGGACCTGACGCAGGCAGAATCCGTGATGGATCTGGTTTCCGCCCGGAGTGACAAACTGCTGGCGCAGGCATCCGCCAACCTGAAAAACCGCTCGTTGGGCCAATACATTGATCAAGTGAGCCAGAAGCTACTGGACTTGCAGGCGCAAATCGTTGCACACATTGACTTTCCGGATGAAGTGGATGAGCCGGATCGTCTGGTGTTGCAGGCCCGGTTGCAGGATTGCCTACAGAGGATTCATCGCCTGAAAGAAAGTGCTTTGCGGAATCGCATGGTGCGGGATGGTCTGAAAGTAGCGATTCTGGGTATGCCGAATGCGGGGAAGTCCTCTCTGTTCAACCGGTTACTTGCGACCGAACGTTCCATTGTGACCTCTGAGGCTGGAACGACGCGCGATGTCGTAACCGAAAGTTTCTATCTGGATGGCATTGAAATTACACTGATTGATACGGCGGGGATTCGAGAAACGCGCCATAACATCGAAATGATGGGGATTGAGCGGAGCTGGCAGGCGGCCAGTGAGGCGCAGGTGGTGTTGTATCTGGTGGATGCCTCCGTGGGACTGCTGCGTTACGATAGCCAGATTCTTGCCAGGCTGGACCCGGAAATGACTATTGTTGTTGGGAACAAGCGGGATTTGCTGAATGGTCAGGAACAGCATCCTGGCTGGATTTATATTTCCGCCCGGACCGGGGAAGGGATGGACGCCATTTATGAGGCGATTCGGCAAAAAATCCATCGCATTTCCCCGGAAGAAAGCGGGGTGGCCTTGGCGTTGAACCAGCGGCAAATCCAATGCTGCCAAGTGGTGGAGGAATGTTTGGTGCAGGCGGAAGAAGCGCTCCGTAACGCCCATATTCCGCTGGATGTGGTGACGGTTCCCTTGACGGACGCACTCAAAAAGTTGGATGAATTGATGGGGCGCGATACGACGGAAGAAGTTTTGACCAACGTGTTTCAACAGTTTTGTGTTGGGAAGTGAAGTGTTAGATGGACTGGACGCGTTTATCCCTGGAAGAGCAGGTTGCCCAATGCATGATGGTAGGCTATGCGGGAGAAGAACCGAACCCGGTGACACGGCGGTTTTTGTCGTTGGGTGTGGGTGGTGTGATTTTCTTTCGGGATAATTTTCAAACCTTGCAAAATGCGTCGGCGGTTCGCGCCAGGCTGCAAGGGATCTCGGAAAGCGTACCAGCTCATTTACCTCGCCCGTTTTTGGGGGTTGATCAGGAAGGCGGACAGGTAGAGCGTTTGCCGCATACGGTATTTCCCACGGGATTAACCCCACGGGCCATTGCGCTTTCCAAACGACCTGATGAACTGGCGCGCGCGCATTATCGGCGGATGGCCCGTCGTTTGCGGCAGCTTGGCTTTAACCTGAATTTTTTTCCAACGCTGGATGTGAACTTT
>DATNQC010000336.1:0-2900 GCA_036702885.1 Oculatellaceae cyanobacterium
AAAGTTATGCGGGAGAATCCATTGATACCCGCGTCAACCGTTTGATCAATCAATTCCGGGTGGCGGATAGCCAGACGCCACCAAGCAGTCGCCGAACTGCCAGACAAAACGTACAAATTGGCGCTGGTTTTCAACAAAACAGCCAGATTCAATTCAGCCAGGATCTGTTAAACATGCTGCCAGATGACGTGCGCGCCCAGCTGCAAAATCAAAGTCAGTCCGGCACGGCAATTGGCGGGACAGGAACCGTTATTATCGAGCAAAACAGCACGTCACAGTACCCAGGGTTCCAGCAGTATGGCGGCGCCCCCCTGCAATACTACAATTACTACGGTTCGCCCAACGTTACGATAGAGCAACGCACGACCACCACGGTGATTCAGCCGGATGGCAACCGCATGGTATACAGCTACAATACGCCCGGCGCACTCACGAATCCGGCGTATGTGGGGGACCCGGCGTTTCTCCAGCAATTAAATTCCGTGGAAATCAATGTGTTTGGCCGCGTGGACAGCATGCAGCCAATCCAGACCCGACTTCTGAATCTGGAAATGGCTGTATTGCGCAAAACCCAGCCTCATCTGCCACCGCCGGAGCGCTTGGATGCCGTTTTTAGAGCCTGGAAAATCCGGCAGATCGGACAAGTCCTTGGCACTGGGAAAAGTTAACGATTAATCCGCTTC
Organism: Oculatellaceae cyanobacterium; assembly: GCA_036702885.1. GTDB lineage: Bacteria > Cyanobacteriota > Vampirovibrionia > Vampirovibrionales > Vampirovibrionaceae > DATNQC01. The sequence continues at coordinate 684 of DATNQC010000336.1, forward strand.
AGTTATTGCATTGACTTCGTTTTGCAAGGGCAATGATATCCTCAGCGGTAAAAACCCGGTCACCATTGGGATCTACATTCTCTCGCAGTTGTCCCGCCCTACCGGCTGGTGAAGTGTCCGGGTGATGCCAAAAAAGTTGCCCAAAAATTTGCGCGGCCTTTCTAGCAAGCTCCGGGGAAATTGGATCAGGATTCAGGCCTTCTCCTTGAGATGGCCCGAACTTGGAATCCCAAGCAAGCTGGTGAAGAAGGAGCGCCGCTTCCTCGAATGACAGCTCCCCATCCGCTTTGCCTTTTTCTCCATATAAAAATTGGCCATCGTTTGTAAAGCCAACGCCCCAAATATCTTTGTTTCGTTTTGGAAAAGTTTCCCAGCCTGTTTGAGGCTCATATGGCTGCATACCATCTGCAGAACGAAGCATATTCATGACCACGGACAGAGGCAAAGAAAATGCCTCACTGGGTATCGGCTCAAAACCTGCCGCCCTCAGCATTTCATCTGCAAAAGCTTTTACTTCTGGATCGACATCTTCTCCTTCTAGCGCTTGCGTACTCACACAAGCATTCTTTAAATCAACAGGCACCTCCCAAGCGGAAGAAGAGGATGGCGATGGGGAAGAAGGAGTGGAATTGGAAGAATTACATCCACCTACTGTTAAAGCCAATACGGCCGCCGCCATACCATATGCTGCCCTAGTTGCCACCCGACTTGCAGAACCAAATGTCACTTGTTCGGCAGGTGGTTGCTGAACTTCTCGTTTGGCGTTTGTGGTCGCATTTCTATAGGAAATGCGGCCCGGATTGATCTCTTAAATTGCCTAAAAAATAAAACACCTGTAACAAACGCTACAGGTGGGACATAGGCTGGGTTAAGTCTATGGATAGCTACGGAATCGCCTGCCTGCTTTCCACAAGGGAACAAAGCGGCTGATGGCACCGTTCAAACTTAAATCGGTCTACCTCTCTTCTCTCTTCCTAAAACTCGTTGCTTCTCTCTAACTAAATAAAAACTTGCAAACAATCAGAATTGCCAAAATGCAAAAGAAAAACCACTAGAGGTTTCCCTAGTGGTACAAGGTGTGTCCAGTGGAGATAAATTTGGGTGTTTTTTATTGAGAAACTTTAACCACTTCCAGTGAGAGCTTGTTGGCCCGGGCTTTCGCCTGTCTCCGACTTTTGGAAAGCCGTTCCAGAATATGGCTGTAGCCACCAAGCAGGGATTGATACTCCTCCGCCTGGAGGTGTTTTTCCGCGCTTTTCAAGAGGTTTTGAGCTTTACGGTACTTTTTGAGACGTAACAAGAGAACAATGTTCTGCTCATACAAACTGGGCAGGAGAAAAGCCTGATGCGGCTTCATTTGCTGAAAGGCCTGTTGGCAGCATTCGGCGGCTTCCCGGTACTTGCCCAGGATATCCAGCACCCCAGCCTTGGAAATCAGGGCTTCCACACAAGCTGGATTCAGCGCCAGCGCCTTGTTAAAGGTGTCCAATGCTTCCAAATCACGGTTGAGACAGTAGAGAATATCCCCCTTGAGCACCAGGGCCCGGGTATCGTTCGGTTCAATCTCCAAGGTTTTCTCAACCATGTACAAAGCGGATTCGTACTCTCCCTCATAAATGAATAAATCGCCAGCTGTCTTCAGATAACGTTCCGCGGAAAAATTCAAGACTTTGCTGAGAAACTTCACTTCGGCATCCCTCACTCTCTATGTTTCGGTGATCCGCTTTCCGCAATCATAACAAAATGAGCCATGCCATTTTCCGAGTCCGATAGGCTCATCCTTGCAAAAGCACTTTCGCACTAAGCAGAACTACCCCTAGTAAACGCATAATCATCTATTTGTGTAGTCTACAAGGACAATAAACAATAAAATGCTTGCTGCTTTTGCGAGAACAGAAAGTAATAATTCGTAACAAACTCAGCTATAAATGTAGCACTCAAAAATCAAGAAACCCCGGACGCTGCCGAAGATTCAGGGAAAGATACAAACAAAGGTACGGTGGAGCGCCTATGAGGCTCAAAGTTCATACCGCCATTCTGTTAGCAACGCTAATGGTAATCCCTTGCGGGAAGCTTTCTGCTAAAACCCTTCACGGTTCAGCAACAATTACGAGTTCCAGCGCTGGAACACCAGTTGCAAAGGCCTGGGCCCCGACTCAAGCCTCTATTCATCAGGCGGATGCCTTGGCCAGCGCCTACAAGCTGGATTCCGCGGAA
>DATNQC010000442.1:0-4778 GCA_036702885.1 Oculatellaceae cyanobacterium
CTATAGTGTTAAAAACGTAAAAATTTGGAACAGTTGAGTTTTCATATTTTAATTAAAATAAGAAATTAGAAAAGAAAAGTCATGACGCTACTGGGTGTGAATATTGATCATGTTGCGACCCTCCGAAACGCCAGGGGCGGGCGAGTCCCTGATCCAATCGAGGCGGCGTTGATTGCCGAAGCGCACGGTGCGGACGGTATCACGGCGCACCTTCGGGAGGATCGGCGGCATATTCGGGATGAGGATATCCGCGCATTGAAAGCGCGCATCAAGACGCGCCTCAACATGGAAATGGCCAATACAGATGAAATGGTCGGTATTGCGTTGGATGTAAAGCCCTACATGGTGACTTTGGTTCCAGAGCGTCGGCAGGAACTCACCACAGAAGGCGGTCTGGATGTGGTGACTCACCGAGATGCTTTAAAGCGCAATATCCAAAAGTTGCATGATGCCGGTATTAAAGTTAGTCTCTTTATTGACCCCGATCTGGCGCAAGTATATGCTTCTCAGGAAGTGGGCGCTCGAATCGTTGAATTCCATACGGGCGCTTACTGTGAAACTTTTGGACAGCCGGAAAATGCTGAGAAGCTGTCCCTGCTGATGGAAGCCTCTAAAAAAGCAGTGGAATTAGGCATTGAAGTTAATGCCGGACACGGGCTGAACTATGAAAACGTGAAACCCATTCTGTCGTTGCCCGGTCTCAATGAGCTGAATATTGGACACAGCATTGTGTCGCAAGCCGTCTTTATCGGGATCGGCCCTGCGGTGCGAAAAATGAAGGATCTGTTGGTGTCCTAAGCACCGGCTCCAAGATCCTTCGGATGAAGGCTGATTTTTGCAAGGGAACGCATACACTGAAGGTATGCGATGTTTGTCAAAAACATGTCTCATGCTGCTTTTGCTGTTGCAGGTTGTTTTACCTGCAACCGTGCATGCGGCTGAGCTAGCGGATTCTCCCGAACTCAGGGCGGGGATTCAAGCCTATCGGGAAGGACGTTTTTTGGATGCGGAAAAGCGCTTTAGGAGCCTGCATGCGCAATCGCCGGAGGATGTGACTGCAACGTATTACCTGGCGATTACACAGGCGCAGCTGGGACGCTTTGCGCAGGCCAAAGCCTTGTACGAGGAAATTTTGGCAAAAAGCCCGGATAGTGAAGCTGGAAGGCTTGCGAAAGAAGGGCTGGCCGGGCTCCCGCCGGAAACGTTCTTGGATCGTCCGCCGCGTTTTCAGCAACCTCAAGTGTTAAATGCGGATGCGAAAACAAAAACGCCGGATGCTCAGGCGGAAGCAGCAGTGCAGCCCCCAGCCGTCAGCCCGCAGGATATGATGCTGTGGCAGATGATGATGGCGCAAATGGGAGGCGCTCAGGGGAAAGGCGGTATGGCGATGCCCTGGATGTATATGATGCCGGGAATGAGTGGTGACGGCACGACGCCGCCTATCGATCCGGCGGTGATGAGCAACCTGCTGATGAACCAGATGATGCAGAACTTCAGCCTGGATGGCGGTAAATTGAACGATTAGGCTAATGGACTTCTGCCAGTTGTTTTGGGGAAACTGAATTTTTTCGCAGGTTTTCTGCCACAAAGCGCTCTAAAAAGCCGATGACCCGATGAGCATTTTCGATGGGGTCAAACTCAGGCAGCATTTGGGAGGAATTCGCATTGACGATACCGGTTTCCAGGCGGGAATAGAGCTGGTTGATAGCTTCTTGTAGTTCATCGGGGTTAATCCGGTACTGGAGCAATTCCTCCAGGTTGAAGCCATCGCGGTATTTAAAGACGCCGGGCAGGGATTGATAGTACATGTTGCCAAACAGAAGCACGTTTTTGCCATTCTTGATGGCTTCCCAACCCACGGTGCCGCTGATGGTTGAAACAAACCGGCAGCCGTCAATCAAGTCGAACGTGTTGGTTTCGGTGGGCGCCAGGCGAACATTTTTGATGTTGGCCAAACGCTGGAAGAAGCTGTCATCCCGGCAAAGCTCGGATTGCAGCGGGTTTTCCTTTACATAAATCAGCCAATCCTCAGGGAGTAGGGCAGAAAGGCGCTCCAGCGCAAGCAATTGGTTGACGTAAATTTGCCCTCCCTGACACATAGTGGTCAGTTCAGGCTGAAAGTGGAGTGGGAAGTAGACGTAAGGCGCATTAAAATCTGGGCTGACCGTTAGAGCCTGCAGGTTGTCGTAAAAGCGTTTGTAATCACTGAATTTGATGATGAGTTGCAGCGCGTCTGCCAGTGCATGCCAGTTTCGTTTGGAAAAATGTTGCTTCCAGGCCTGGCGTAAATCCCAGCAGAGCCGCTTGAAGTCGTAAGCGGTGGGATGCGGTTCGGATGAGCTGTTTTGCGGTGACCAGCGGAGATCAGACCAAAACGTTTTTTTATCGAATGGTGCGGGCTGTGTTGAGAGTTTGGTCATGTAATAGAGTTTTTCCCGTTTTTCCAGGGGGAAAAATTGCAGGCCGTTTCGGATGGGGCGTGCATCGGTGTAGTAAATGTCAAAGTCAATGGCGTTGTTTTCAAATTCCGTAAAGTAAAAGAACTTATTGGGAAAAGGGGATGGATACACCATCAATGTGGGGATGTCCAGGAATTTTGCCACTTTGAGCAGAATCAGATCCGCGCTGCAATGGGGAACCGAATCCACCAGGAACAGATCCACCTGATTTTGCGTAAACAACTCCCACGCCAGATAAATGTACCGGTGGAATTTGTCCAATTGCTCGTAGAGCGAACCATACCTGATATTTACCGAACGCCAGTGTCCCCGGACTTCGTTGCGGCGAATTTCGTTATCGGCAAAATAAAACAGTTCCGAATGAAGTGTTCTAAAAAGCGATTCTGGCACCGGCAGCCGTGGGTTGAAGTCCATTTTGTAGCGGTAAAACTCGTAGGTATTGTGGGTGGCGTCTTCAAACAGGCCAAACCAGGCGACCACGTTAAAGTGATCGTTTTTTCGGAGTTCACGGACAATCGGTGCGGTATCCAGACCAGTTAAACCGAAAATTACGATATTGGTTTTGTTGTTTGTCACCGCGGCATCCTCAGGCTGACAATCTCAGGACTCGCAGGGCTGCCAGAGAATGGCGGTAGACGGATTCATTGGATTCACGCTTGGGATCTGCGAATCTACCTTCAGAATCCGGAGGCTACCGACATCGGCGAACGCACTCAGGCAAGTGTGCAGATTGCGATTGTAGTCATTGACTTCGATATACCGTTTTCGCATCAGGCTGATGAGTGTGTCACCGGTATACGCTTCATAATGCGGTTCCACATGCAGGACCGCTTTGGGACGTTTTTCAAGCAAGGCTTCCACAAAGTCCGGTTGCAGCGTCGGGATCTGCTCAATGGAATGGGAGGTGAACACAACGGCCTGTTCCGGTAGCCAATGGAGCGTTTGGGGCTGGTGGTAATTCACATGCTCAAACCGGGCGTCGATTCCCCATTGGGTGGCGAGTATTTTTCCGCATTCCACCCCGGCTTTGGTGTATTCGCCGCCAAACGCCATGTCACAGTTGAGTCGTTGAGCGAGTCTCAGTATTTTGTCTCCCAGCCCGGAACCCAGTTCCACGAGGTAGGTTGGCTTGAATGACGTCAGGACGTCCGCGAGATAGTCTTCATACGCCATGTAGACCTGGAGATGAGAGCCTAGGTACAATGTTTCCCCCACGGAGTAGGGAATGCGTTCGTCCGGCTTTAAGCCTTGTAATTCCAGTAATCGGGCAATGGTCAATTCATCGGAATACGCCTGTAGCGTTAGAAGCATGCGGCCCCATTTGTCTTGTTCATACTCCTGATCCACCAGTGCTGGATTCCGTTGTTTTTCTGAAAAAGGGACTTCCCCCAAAAGTCGGGCAGGCCAGTGCGAATAGGCTGGCAGCTCGTTTAGGGCCAATGCCTGTGTCATCACATGTTCACTCGATTCACTACTACTACTACACGGTGGCATTATTATGCCTCAGTCGGAGGGAAATCGACAATGAAAAGAGGTGTTTTATTTGTAATTTATTGAAAGAAATTTGCGCTACAATGCGAGTCGTTTGGTGATATTCGGGGAAAAATGACATCATGCGCGCGCTTGCCGTGATTGCCGCACGGGGTGGCAGTAAAAGAATTCCCAGAAAGAATATTCGTCCCTTTTTAGGTCAGCCTATTATTCAATATGTGATTGAAGCCGCGGCTGCGTCCCAGTGTTTTGATTCGCTGATTGTTTCGACAGAGGATACGGAGATTCAGGCAGTGAGTGTGGCGGCAGGGGCGGAAGTGCCATTTTTGCGCTCTGCGAAAGCTGCCGATGATCATGCGGATCTGAATGATGTTTTGCTGGAGGTCTTGGAGACATATCGCGCGCAGGGTGTTTTTTATGATCTGGTTTGTTTATTGCTCCCCACAGCGCCTTTCATCACGCCAAAACGCATCCGGGAAGGCTATCAACAGCTCGTCGAACGTCCGGATCTGGATGCGGTGATTCCCGTGTCTCGGCTGGGGCCGGTGCAACGGGCGCTGACTATTCGAGACAATCGTCTGACCATGCTTTGGCCGGAATATCGGGATGCCCGCAGTAACGATCTGGAACCGGCCTATCAGGATTGCGGGCAATTCTACTGGCTTCGCACGGAACGCTTTTTGGCCGAAAAAGAAATCTACATGAAAAACGCAGGGGCGATTCTGGTTCCCGAACTGGAAACACAGGATATTGATACGGAAGCGGATTGGCAAATGGCGGAACTCAAATACCGCTTATTGCACAAGGCATCCGCAATGAGCGTATGCT
>DATNQC010000339.1:0-3932 GCA_036702885.1 Oculatellaceae cyanobacterium
ATGTCATACTGCCGGGGCAGCATGCGGGGCCACAGCCAGGCAGTCTTTAACACATAGAAAATGCCCACATACAACACCAAGGGGATCACATTGCCCGGATGATTCCCGAATGCCAGAAATCCGGACAGCGTTAACAAGCCCACCCAAGGCCCCACCACCGGCACCAGCGAGGCAAACCCATAAAACAAGCCCAGGAGCAGAGCGTATTTGCTGCCTAACAGCAGCAATAACAGGTAAACCATGCTACCCGCTAACAGGCTCATCAACGCATGACAGCGGATAAACCGAGAGGCATGGCAATGGAATCGTTCCAGAAAGCCCGAAACCAAGCCTTCCACACGATCCGGCATCAGTTTAACAAAGCCTTCCTTCAGGCCTCGGCCATCCTGCAGCAGGATAAAGACGAGCACCAACAACGTTAATGCATAAACCAACGTTGCAACAGCAGAGGCGCCAATATTGAGCAGCGCTTCCCCCATTTGGGAAACATACTGGCTATACGTCATAATCAACTTCTGTCCCAAATGGGCAAAGCTGTTCAACAACCACTGTTGCTGCGCCGGAAAAGGCAATTCCGGGGCAAACACCCGGGAAGGCGCAGCCGGATCACGAAGCCTCTGTATGTATTGCGGGATATCTTGTGCAAAATCCTGAATCTGAAGCATCAACGGGGGGATCAGGCTAAAAACAATCACAATAATCACCGTTGCCAGAAGCAGATAAACCAGAATAACCGCCACCGTTTTTCGCAGCCCGGGCGAAAGTAACGGTTCACCTTTCCTTGTTAAGCGCAATAAAGCGCGATCCACCAGTTGAACCGGCCCCAATAGCAGATAGGCAATCAGAATGGTTGCAGCCAGCAAGACCACGATATCGGTCAAGGCTTCTGCCAAAAACGTCAGAACCACAAACAGAAACGCGATGCACAAAATAATCAGGTTATTACGGGAGAGATTGGACAGTAGATTAATGCGTTCAGGCATGAGGTTCTCCCAAGGTAGCTTTCCCGGAATGCTCTTTTTCCAGCAACCAGCGAATAATAACATTCACCGCGCTTGCCAATGGCAACGCAACCAGAACCCCCAACAAGCCCGCCACCTTGGCGCAAATAAGCAACGCCAGAATAATCACCAGCGGGTGCAAGCCCATCACATCACCAACCACCTTGGGCGCCAGGATATTGTCCTTAATGGTTTGATACGCATACGAACACAACCAAACCCAAACGGCCACAATCGGCGGCATATTAAGCAGAATGACGGCAAGGCCGATGCCGATCCCAATCCAGGTGCCAACCACCGGCAGCAATTCCGCCACGGCAAAAATACAGCCAAGCAAAAATGCATACGGCACGTGGAACAGCGTATAAATCACAAACATATAGGCGCCAGTCAGAATCCCCAGCATAACCTGCCCCTTGATAAAGGCAAACATCACCTGGTGAAAGCGCGCTAAAAGGGAATCCGCCGTTGGGCGCATACTATTCGGTAACAGGAAAAGCCATTTTTTCTTAATCTTGTGCCCATCCGTCAAAAAGTAAAACATCAACAGAATGGCCACCAAAGCGTAGAGCAGCCCATTGAGCGTGCCGCCCACCAGGTTGATGAAATTGGGTAACGCAGAGGCCGCTATATTTTCCAGATGAGCCACGGTGTTATTCAGCAAGCTTTGATGAATCACCCGCTTTTCTTCCGCCGTCACCGGGTTGCCGTCAGGAGAATGTTGTTTGACCTGCCCCAAACGCTCCGCCTGTTGAATATCCTGAGAAAAAATATTACGAAACAGCCCCCGCCGCACATGGGCATCCGACCAATCAATCACCCGATCCGATATTTCAACCAGTTGCACACCGATACGAGCGCTCATATCCCCAAACTGCCTGCCGAGTAACGGCAAAAATTTCCCGCCGCCCCAAACGAGGATAATGGCAAAGAACAAATACACCACCAACACGGCAAGCGCCCGGAGTCGTTCCCGGACAAAACTCCCCATCAACCGCTCATAACCTGGGAAGCGATGCAACCAGCTTTCCACCCCGCGCAGCCCCTGCTCCACCACATTGACGGGGCCAAGCAGCATATACGTCAAAATCAGCACCACCATCAAAACCGATGTGAGTGCGTAGAAATAATGAATCAGCAGACCAATCGCGCCTAAAACCAGCAGCGATGTCACCCACGACAATAAGGCCCTCAGCGCTTTTTCCGGTGTGGCCGGTGATTTGGCAGGAGTCGCATCCATCATGTCCTCATTGTAGCGAATTCCTTCAAGAAGAGGAATTTTCCGCATCCTGAGCCGGGTTGTTCCAAATCAGTCTTCAAAATTGGATACAATAGGAGGAACGAGATGCCCCGTCGGAACAAGTAGGTTGGAGGAGCCCCAAAGGCTTTTGCGTGGAAGCGGAGGCAGCACCAAGGAGCAAGACGCCCCATGATTCTGGAAGAGTTGTTAGGACAAGTTTTTGAGCGAGGCGCAAGCGATCTTCACCTATCCGTCGGGTTGCCACCCGTCTTGAGGATCGACGGCAACCTGGTCAGGACCGAATATCCGCCATTGACTCGCGAGGACGTGCAACGACTGATCTTCAGCATGCTCACCAACGAGCAGCGCCGGATTATGGAGCAAAACTGGGATCTGGACTGCTCCTACGGAGTTTCCGGTCTGGGGCGTTTTCGGGTCAATATTTATAAAGATCGCGGTTCGTACGCTGCCGCGCTCCGGGCAATTCGGGCCGATGTTCCAACATTTGAACAGTTGAACCTGCCGCCCGTCGTCAAGGAAATTGCCGATCGTCCCAAGGGCTTGATTCTCGTAACGGGTCCGACGGGTTCTGGTAAGTCCACCACGCTGGCTGCAATGATCGATTACATCAACAACACCAAGCCGCACCACATCCTGACGATTGAGGATCCCATCGAATTCCTGCACACATCCAAACGGGCCGTGGTGCACCAGCGTGAGCTGGGACAGGATACCCGCAGTTTTGATAACGCGCTTCGGGCCGCCTTGCGTGAGGACCCGGATGTGATTCTGGTTGGTGAGATGCGGGACCTTGAAACCATTCGACTCGCACTGACGGCAGCGGAAACCGGTCACTTGGTGATGGGCACTCTCCACACCTCCAGCGCGATGCAAACCGTGGACCGTATTGTGGACGTTTTCCCACCTGAGCAACAGCAACAGATCCGCGTCCAGCTTTCAAACAGTTTAGTGGCGGTGCTGTCTCAGGCTCTCCTGCCGCGTTTGAACGAGGTCAAGGAAAAGGTCGGCCGAATTATGGCGTTGGAAATCATGGTGATCACACCCGCCATCGCCAACCTGATCCGGGAAGGAAAAACGGCGCAAATTTACTCAGCCATTCAAACCGGCGCGCAATATCAGATGCAAACCATGGAAGCCTCCCTCAAAGAGCTTTATCAGCGCAACCTGGTCACGTTTGAAGATGCGCTGGCAAAAACCAGCCGTCCTGAAGACTTCAAGCGTCTCGTCAGCGGCGGGGCAGGACGATAGCGCAATGTACCTGATGCTATCGGAATACCTGAATTACCTTGCCAGCGAGCGCGGTTACGCGCCGAATACCATTGAGGCCTATGAGCGGGATATTCTGGAATTCCTGAATCACCAGGAAGAGAAAAAGGTCAAGCTGTATCAAATCACGCGCCGCTCCGTAAACCAATACCTTGGCGAGCTACGCAACCGACAAAACGCCACCACATCCATTCTGCGCAAAATCAGCAGTATCAAGGGCTTTTACGAATGGCTCCAGATGCGCGGCATCCTGAAAGACAACCCGTTGTCCCTGTTGGAACTCCCCAAGCGCCGGACGCCACTCCCCAAAGTGTTGACCGTGGGGGAAGTCAGCCGCTTACTCAACAGTGACGAAATCTCCCTGCAGGATAAAACCATTGTCGAACTCTTATATGCCTGCGGGC
>DATNQC010000342.1:0-3988 GCA_036702885.1 Oculatellaceae cyanobacterium
TTGTCACTTCAATCCCAATATAAAAGGAGGCTTCCATGTCACTCGGTCGTAAAAAAGAAACCAAAGTCAAAGTTAAAACTCCGCCGCGCGTAACCAAAACCGTTTATACCAACCCGTGGGGCGATCAATTTACTTCCGTGACCTCCGGCGGCACGGAGCGGTACAGTAGCAAGCTTTCGCCGGGCACCCAAGCGGTGGTGAATGAAAGCCTCGCTGGCTTGAGTCATTTGGCGCGGGAGCTGAACATGCCGGATGAACGGCGCTTGCAGGCGATTGAAGCGCGGAGCCGTGATTTTTACGACCTACAGGCGAGCGGTATCAACCAGGATGTGGATGATACCCTGTCCCGCACCCGGTCCGATCTGAACAAACGCTTTGGCGGGGCCCTACAATGCCACGTTCGGAACCAGTTTGCTGGCCGATGTGGAAAAGGGGCGGATTGAGCGACTTGCCAATGCCCGTAAAGAGGCTGCCCTGCTGGGCGAAGATTTGCACCGTCAGGATGAAAACAGTCGCATGCAGCGGTTTGCGTTATTTCAGAACTACCTGAACGATTTGAGTAATCAGGCGCGCGGCTTGCAAACCTCCAATGCCGCTTTGTTTGCCAGTGAACGCCAGCGGGATTCTGACTTGGCGGTCAATCGGGCCAATCTGGCGCTGCGGTACGCTGCCGAAGAACGCCAGCAGCAAGAGGCGCGAGAGCGTCAGGCCCGGGAGGATATGGCCCGGATTGCGCTTCAGGTGGCGGGGCTACTGGTTTAATTCATGAGCGCCCGGACGTTGCAACAAGCATTCATGCGGCGGGCTGTCCTGCTTCAGGCGGCCCGGCGTTCGGTAGGGCTTCAGCGCGTGTTGCTGGAGCTCTGCCGCCGGGACATCCGTTTCTGGTTCCGGCATTTCGCCTGGACTTTCGATCCGAGACTGCCCCAACCGCACCAGCCGTTTGAACTGTACCCGTATCAGGAGGACGCGTTACAGGCTGTAATGGCCAGCATCGAACACGGCGAGGATCTGTTGATTGAAAAGAGCCGGGATATGGGGATTAGTTGGCTGATCCTGCTGACGTTTCAGTACTACTGGCTGTTTCGGGAAGGCTCCAATTTTCATCTGGGTTCGCGCAAGCAGGAGGCGGTGGACCGAAAGGGGGATATTTCCACGCTGTTTGAAAAGTTACGCTACAACTTAGACTGGCTGCCGAACTGGATGAAACCCGCAGGCTGGCAAGCGAGCGTGCATGACAACCTGTTGCGCCTGATTAACCCGAAAAACGGCAATGTGATTACCGGGGAAAGCAGCAATGAAAACTTCGGGCGCGGTGGGCGTTACAAAGCGGTTCTGTTTGACGAGTTTCCGTTCTGGCCGGGGCAGGAGGCGGCGTATGCGTCTGCCGGTCAGTCTACGCCGTGCCGGATTGTGGTGGGGACGCCCTACGGCAAGAACAACCGCTTTGCCGACCTTCGCTTTGGCGGCAAGATCAAAACGCTCAGCATTCACTGGAGTTTGCACCCGCATAAGGATCAATCCTGGTACGAAGCTCAGAAAAGCCGGATGAGCGAGGATGAAATCGCCCGGGAGCTGGATATCAACTACAACCTTTCTGTCAAAAACCGGGTGTTCCGAAACTTCAGCGATGCCAACAAGGGAAATCTGGCGTACATCCCGGAAAAGCGCGTCATCCGAAGCTGGGACTTCGGCTATCACTGTCCCGCCTGTCTGTTTATCCAATTGGATAGCGATGATTGCCTGTTGGTTTTGCGAGAAGTGGTTGGCCAGGAGGACTTGCTGGTGGATTTTGCGGGACGGGTGCTGGAAATTTCCAATGCCTGCTTCCCGGAGGCGGTGTTTGAGGATATTTGCGATCCGGCGGGCGCCCAGCGATCCGATAAAAGCACCCGCACCAGCATTGAAATTCTGAACAGTCTGGGGGTGTATCCCAGCTATCACCGAAGCGCCATCCAGGATGGCATCGAGCTGATTCGCATGAAAATTTCCGCCCACGTGAATGGCAAGCCCGGCCTGCTGGTGGATAGTGCCTGCACCCGCCTTGTTGAGGCGATGGAAGGCGGATATCGCTACAGTTCCGAAACCTCGGAGCTGCCTTTTGAGGAGCATCCGTTTGAGGATGTGGTGGATTGCCTGCGTTACGCCGTCATTGCCAAGTGCGGCGTCCTCCAGCGGAATCCGAAAAAGCCCAGGCGTCACCGGCCTTTTGATCGGTACACGGGGTATTAGGCCACCGCGTGCTTCGAGCGCAGAGAGGCCGGGGAAAGCTTTCAAATCAACCAATGAAGTTGAAGCGTAACCCTAAAAACTTTATTTCCCGGCAAAAATCCTCGGCCTGTCTTGCGAAGCACTGCTGAGGCCTGTGTTTTTGATCGCAAAGTTGTATGCAATTACCCAAATTTCTATATAATGAGTTCTACATCCCCCCTCTTTTAGTCTGCCGCTTTTCTTTAGCGGCTTTTTTTTGCCCTGAACCCTTTAACTCCCCCTAAAAGCCTTGAGTAAGCTGGGTTTTCTGCTTTTTTAGGCAGTTGAGAAATATCTTTTGACTTGTTGGTATCTTCTCAGTATGCTATAACCTGTAAAACCTCAGGGGGCGGTAGCTCAGTTGGTTAGAGTACCTGCCTGTCACGCAGGATGTCGCGGGTTCGAGCCCCGTCCGCCCCGCCACTCTTTAATAAATAGTCAAAGCGGCTCTGTGGTCGCTTTTTTTGTTTGTCTACGCTGGATGACGATAATCCGAGGCGGGAACCCCAGAGTCCTCAGTGTTAGGTGTGCTTATTTATTGTAGATGGCAAGCAGTGATATGGACTTTGCTGCTTGCGTCATCAGCTTCCCCGCTCTTGAGACCAGGTTTCTTCTTCGTCAACCTCATCTGAATGCCCTTGGATGAGCAAACGGAGTGCAGTCCAGATCGCTTTTAGCCACTGTGGCATTTGTCTCTACCCTATAGCTTCCTGTATGCAGTTATTTAGCCCAATGAGCAGCTTCGGTACGTCGAATCGTCGAAGATTAGCCTCAAGTTTATCACCAAGATGTAGAAAAAGTAAATTCTTTCGTGTTTTGCGCAGTGCCATTGGAGAAGTGCTTGAATAACCTGCTTTTTTCAATAGAACCAAGGATTTTGAAGGCCTGCGCATATGAGCCATTCTTGGGCAATTTTTACAGAACGTCTTGAAAAATAGACAGACCTGTCTGTATAGTTAAAGATATGAACACACGAACCGCCCAAACCAAAGACCGTATTCTGTCTGTCGCATCGAGGCTTTTCTATCAGCATGGCATCCGCGCGGTGGGTATTGATCGGGTGATTGCCGAAGCGGGTATCGCCAAAATGACCTTGTATCAACACTTCAAAACCAAGGATGACCTGATCCTTGCATTCCTGGAAAGCTGGGGCGCTACCTGGCGCGATGAGTTCATGAAGCAAATGGCGCAATGTCACACGCCAGAAGAAAAACTGCTGATCTGCTTTGATTTGTTAGTCCAACGTGCCGAAAGCAGTGAATTCCGAGGCTGCGCGTTTATCAACACCGCGCTGGAGGTGGCCGATCCGGACCACGCCATTCATGGCTACGTGGCTTCAACCAAGCGCGCCTTGCGGGATTTATGGGAAAAGATCGCCCAAAAAGCGGCCATCCCGGCCGCGCGGGAACTCGCGGATCAGCTCTTGATCATTTTTGAAGGTGCACTGGTGAGCGCCTGGATACAACAAAACCCGGAAACCATGCGCCACGCCCGAAGGTTGGCGGAACTCTGCATTGAACAAGCCAAGAGGAGAGAATGACATGCCGTCCAAAACAAAAGAAACAGGTTACCAGTTTGCCGATTTGGGTGCTTTCAGCCAGCTGGGTCAGTATCAATTGGAAATCCCCGTTCTCAAAAGGCCAGTGTCGGGAAAAGTTTTTTTAAAGGAAATGCTGGGGCTGAGTTCGATGGAGGTTTCCTTGAACAGGCTTCCGGTTGGCGGGGCAATGCCCTTTTG
>DATNQC010000343.1:0-3344 GCA_036702885.1 Oculatellaceae cyanobacterium
GATGAGCCGTTCGTAGAGAGTTTTTCGGGGGATGAAATGTCCTTCTCTGCTGGAGAAGCCTGGAGTGCTTCAGACAGTGTGAGCGAGGAGCCATGCTTTGGTGAAGTCTCGGCGCTGGAGCCTTTGCCGGACGCCTTGACGCATGATGAGCCTGAAATCGTGCTGGAGTCGGCGGTTACCCCATTGGATGCCTATGACAGTATTCTGGTGCAGGTATCGTTGGAGGATGTTGAGAGTTCGGTAGAGATGGAAGCGAGTCCGCCGAAGGATTTGGATTCCTATGATTTGGGATACTACGAAGACCCCGAAGCGGAAGTCGAGCCGCTGCTGCTGGAAGAAATTTCGGAGCCGCTGGAGTCCATTGTGGAAGAGGCGAGCCATGTGGCGGAGATGACGCCGCCGTTGGTGGAATCGGTTTCGCCAGAGCCTCCACCAGAGCCGCTGCCATCAGCGTCGGAACCCAAGACTGAGCCAATGACAGTTTCTGTTGTCTCAGAGGAAGTAAAGCTGCACCGGCAGATGGGGCAACATTCCGCTTTTACGCAGCCTGTTACAAGCGCCACCGCGGCGTTGAACAGTTTTTCCCAGCAGGTGATTCTACAGGAAAGTCGTGCGGTTAAACGTAGCATTGATGACCTGGTGGCGCAGTATTTTGCCAGCCAGCATCAAGAGCAGCTCGAAAAGGGCTGAAATCAAGGTCTTTGGCAGGGGCTGTTTGGATAGCCGGACGATGGCGCATGATTTTCGTATAATGGGGATCATCGAAACGATGGAGGACCCCATGCCGACCGGAAGCCTGACTGAAATTCCAAACCAGACAGCCTCGGTTGAACTGCCTGCTCTGGAAGTGTTCAAAAACCCCAACCCCAACCGGAATTATGTGATTTCGCATGTCATCCCGGAGTTTACCGCTGTTTGCCCCAAAACGGGCCTGCCAGACTTTGGGACCATTACCGTGGACTATGTGGCTGATGAGCTGTGTATTGAGCTAAAGTCCCTTAAATACTACTTTTTGGGCTACCGAAATATGGGTATTTTTTACGAAGCCGTGGTCAACAAGATTCTGGACGACTTGGTAGCCGCCTGTGAACCTCGCTTTATGGAAGTAACGGGTGAATTCCGGGCCAGAGGCGGTATCTCCAGCACGGTGACTGCAACGCATCGTAAAGAAGGATTTGAATTTGAGCCATGAAATTTCCTGTGAGAACTGTGCTGACACTGGCAGCGCTGATTCTCATTGGAATGCTGTGCTGCCGTTGGTTACTTCCTGAATCTTCCGCTCGGCAAAAGCTGGATGCGCTCTTGGGCCAAGAGCTGGAGTTGTCGGCTGAGCCATCCATGTCCCCTGATTGGCCGTCAGATTTCGGCAGCCTTTTTAACTTTTCTTTTCCCTCCGCCTCGGTGGATGTACAGGAAACGGCTCAGGCTTACGTGATTCGCGTTCCTTTGGCGGAACCGGGCGATGCTGACCGGGTTCAGGTAAATGTAACGCCGGGGCGTGTTGAAATTTCCGGGCAATCCGGCGGGCGAACGGATGCCGGAACCAGTACATCCAGTTTTTTCCAATCCTTTACGGTAAAGCCGGTTTTACCCGAAAAAATGACCAAAACAGTGGAAAAGCAGGGCAGCGAGAACGTTTTGGTAATTACTATCCCGAAACGTTCGCAGGTAACGGGGCAACGGGATGAGGCTGTGCCGTATGAGGAGGACAGCAGGCAGGGTGACTTTGCTCCTTCTCCTTTTGACGGGCAGCAGCACCACGTGATTTGAGCATCAACCGCCTTGTGGACTGAAATCGCTGAGTATTAGAAGCAGTAGCCGCCTGGTTGCCCTGTTCTTAAGCTACGCGAAGCGTCAGGCACTTGGCAGAGCCGCCGGATTTCAGAAACTCGCTCAAGTTCACCTGAATGACGCGGAAGCCGCGTTGCTTCAGTTCATCTGCGAGCGCGTGGGAGCCCTCGTTGAAAATGACGGTATCCAGAATGTTGACCGCGTTGCAGGCAAAATTGCTGGCTTCAGCTTTGCTGACAGGGATGCGTTTGTCCGCCGGAACGTTGGCTTCAATGACCTGATTGCCGTAGGTGTCAAAGGCTTCCGGAGAGTAGATTAAATGCCCATCGGCCAGTGGGCAGAGGCAAACGTCAATATGATAGAACCGGGGATCAATCAGCTCCATTGAAAGTACGGAGAGTCCTGTAGCGGTGCTGAGCAGGCTGTGCGATGCGATATCCGTCCGGGTCTTGTAACCGGCAAACACGCGATCCTGCCAGAGTAAGGCGTCCCCTGCCCCTTCAAAAAAGATGTTTCCGGGCATGGTGACGATATCAAAGCCTTGTTGCTTGAACCATTCCACGCAATACGGTTCTTCTCCCCGGCGCTCCGGGTACTTGTAATGGGCGATGACTGCCTTGTTGTTATGCACAAAGGCGGCGTTGGCGGTAAATACCAGATCCGGTAGGCCAGGAACCGGTTTCATCAGCAGTGCTTCCGCACCGGCCTGTTCCGTAATGGCGCGATACAGATTGTCCCACTGCCGCCGTGCGAGATCCGTATCGCACGGCGCAGCGCTTTCCATCCAGGGGTTAATGGCGTATTCAACCGTAAAGTAATCCGGCGGGCACATCAGAATGACCGGTTTCTTGTATTTTTCAGCTAGCGGCGTAATGCCGACCGGAGAATGCCAAGTGCGATTTGCAACCATCATGACCACTCGATTCCATGATTGCCCGTGACAACCTGCTCCCCTTTTCGTAAATCAGCGACCGGACAAAGCATGGCTTCCTGGTTACGAATGACGAGCGCAAACGTTTGAGATGATCTTAAGGGTAGCCAACGGTCCTGAATGCGAACCCGCTGGGGCATGCGGATGGTAAATGCGTTTTCCGGAAGCTGTCCGTCTTCTGGGCAAGGCGCTATATCGGCTGATTGGCTGTCTGCTACCGCGCCATAAGGTTTTAAATCTTCAATGATTGCTTGAAGCTGCGCGTCCGTTTGGGCGAACACGGTCATGTTGATTTCAGAAATGTCCTGACGGTGAATCCCGATGCGGATGTCGTTCAGTTCATAAAAGCCACCCGCCTGTTCAATGCGGTCTGCAACCTTGGACAGGGTTAGCGAGTCAATCAGGTGGCCTCTGAATTCGAGGGTTTGATGAGGCATCGTGTCTTTTATCTGCCCGGCCTGGCTTGCTGCGCCGCTCATAGATTCATTCCCCTTTGCTGTGTAAGATTCCGCTACCTTTACCACTATAAACCAAGCAAAGCCGACTGTGCCAGGCGGGTGGGCGGAAGTGAAACCGACTGCGGTATTTTGAGTTTTGATTCAGCCTCAACCATGTGGATGAG
>DATNQC010000345.1:0-1661 GCA_036702885.1 Oculatellaceae cyanobacterium
TCGGTCGCTTCGCCTTCATTGAAGCAGGGACGGTCATTGATAGAAATATTCCCGATTTTGCGATAGCATATGGGAATCCCTTGACGCTAGCCGGTTGGAGATGCGCCTGTGGACAGGCAATACCGCTGAAAATAACTTCCAGCCGCAACGAGACAACCGGTGAGGAGGTAAGCTGCTCCGCCTGTGGCAGAAGATACCTACGGCAGTCCAAGTGGAAAATCATACAATTAAACGGAGAGGACGCCGCCGGTGATTCCCATTCTGAACCTGACCCGCCAGTACGAACAGCTCAAAGCAGAGATTGACCAAGCATTAATCAACGTGGCCGCGTCAGGCCAGTATATTCTGGGACCGGAAGTCAAGGCATTTGAAAGTGAAATGGCCCAGTATCTGGGGGTCAAGCACGTTATTGGCTGCGCCAACGGTACGGATGCACTGTTTCTGGCGTTGAAAGCCCTCAAAATCGGCCCTGGGGATGAAGTCATCACCACGCCGTTCAGCTTTGTCGCCACATCCGAATCCATCGTCCGGGCAGGCGCCAAGCCGGTCTTTGTGGATATTGAGCCCCAGACGATGAACATCGACGTCAACCTGCTGGAAGCCGCGTTGACATCTCGCACCAAAGCCATCCTGCCGGTTCACATCTTTGGGCAGTCGGCCAATATGGAAGTCATTCAGGCGTTTGCCCAAAAGCACAATCTGGCTGTGATTGAGGATTGCGCCCAATCAATTGGTTCCGAGTTCCAGGGCAAAAAAACCGGTGCGATTGGCGATATCGGCTGCTTCAGCTTCTTCCCATCCAAAAACCTTGGCGCAATGGGCGATGGCGGCATGTGCACCACCAATGACGATGAATTAGCCGAGCGTTTGCGCATGCTTCGCGTTCACGGTAGCCGGAAGCGTTACTACCACGAAGAACCGGGGATTAACAGCCGCCTGGATGAAATGCAAGCCGCAATTCTCCGGATCAAATTGCGTCACCTGGATGAATGGATTCACGCCCGCCGGGCCGTTGCAGATCACTACGACCGCATGCTGGCTCCGCTAGCCGAGTGGGTGAAAGCGCCCTACCGCGATCCGGCAGCAACCCACGTTTTCCACCAGTACACCCTTCAAATGCAGGGTGATAACCCGGCGCAAAAGCGCGAAGAGGTAATGAACAAGCTCCAGGAAGCAGGTATTCAGAGCATCATCTACTACCCGGTGCCGTTGTACCGGCAGGAAACCCACGCCGAACTGGGCCTGAACCCGGCAGATTACCCGGTTTGCGAGAGGGTTAGCACGCAGGTGTTTTCTCTACCGATGTTCCCCGAACTGCGGCTGGACGAACAGGAAGCGGTTGTCAAAGCGCTTGAACAAGTTTTGCAGCAAATGCCCGTCTCCGTTTAAGCGGGAAGTTCTCAAAAATCGAACCATGGCGTGCTTGCTGATCTCAGTCAGCACGTCATGCTTTGTTTACTACCAGCACTGGCATAATACCGCTCTTTAAACGGGTAAGCCTTGTGCATCATACCAGCATACCCCTAAAAACGACGCTATGTCTGCGGCTCACCATAATAGAGCTAGAATACCCACGTCCCGGAAGCTCGCTTCCTGCCAAAACAACTCTTCATTTGGAATTTCTGCTTGCGTTTATACCCTAAGGCTGGTAGGCTAGGGGC
>DATNQC010000370.1:0-4479 GCA_036702885.1 Oculatellaceae cyanobacterium
GATGAAGACACGGTGCAGGCCATCGAATCCGAAACGCTGATCGATCAGCTGGAACGCGATTTGAAGATGATGATTGCCGAGCAGTACAACGTGAACGACAAACTGCCGTCTCACCTGGAGTTGTCAGATCGCTTCAAGGTCAGTATCAAGACGGTTCATGATGCGATGAAACGTCTGGCGGATCAGAAAATCATCCACTCCAAGCGGGGGCGCTACGGTACGTATGTGCTGCGGAAGCCGGATGCCGCCAAGCTGGCTCCGATGGATACGAGCATCTTCGTACCGGCGGAGGAAGTCAGCTTCTACAACTACGAAAAGGTGGAGCAGCATATCAAGTCGCTCATTCGCGAAAACTACAAGGTGGGCGACAAACTCCCGGCGATGGGCGTGCTTTCCAAGGAGTTGGATGTGAGCAGCAATACCATTCGCAAGGCGTTGCAAAATCTGGCCAAGGAAAAAATGGTGAGCTTTTCTCGCGGGCGTTACGGTGGGACTTATGTCACCCGCGTGCCGGACGCAAAAGAGGTGGAAAGCGGCAAGGCCTTCACCTGGGTGTCGATCAACCCGGAAACGCTCAAAACGTACCGCTCCAGCAAAGCTCCGAATTAAGCAGTTTTCTCAGGCTTTTATCAAGGCGCAGGTCATTCACCTGCGCCTTTTGGGGATGAAGAGAAGTAGGTTAAAAGCATAGTTCGTTGGCTAGAGTCGGGGATATGAGGTGTTTGTCCTGATACCTCTTGTGTTTGGGGCGGTTGTTTACAGGAAGAATGCCCTTTGCTACAGTATTCGCACGAAGTGTGAATGATGGGTGCTAGCAGAATGGCCGCCGATATTCAAATCCAAAAGCCTTCACCGGTGGCGGATGCCGTGAAAGCCAGACTGGTTGATGTTATTCGGTTTTTGCATGCCAGAAACTGGACCCCAGCTACCAGTTCCAACTTCTCCTGCAAGTCGGAGCCGGCTGCCGAGCATTTTTTTATTTCCTGTTCCGGTTTGGATAAAGGTCTGCTGACGCCAGATGACTTTTTGGAGGTGGATGCCCAGGGTTCGTTGGTGCTTTCACCGCGTGAGGGCCTGCGCCCTTCTGCGGAAACCCTGCTGCATGCACTGGTTTATCGGCTTTATCCGGGGACGGGAGCGGTCTTGCATACCCACTCGGTCAATGGAACTGTGTTGTCTAAACTCTATGAAACCCAAGGTGGGCTTTGGCTTCAGGATTTTGAGATTCTGAAAGGTTTTGAGGGCATTAAAACGCATGAGGTGCGGGTTTGGGTGCCTATCTTTTCCAATATGCAGGACATGCAGGCGCTCTCCAGAATCGTTCAGGCTGAACTGGCCCGTTGGGCGCCTTGCTATGGTTTTCTACTGGTTGGCCATGGCTTGTATGCCTGGGGAGAAACACCGGAGCAGGCCAAGCGTCATTTGGAAGTCTTTGAATTTTTGTTTGAAGCGATTTTAAAGTTGAAAAGCCATGGCTACCCTGACTATTCCGGATAAGGGGATTACCCTGCACGATACGACAGCAATCCGCGCCTACCTGCGAGAACGCGGCGTTTGGTTTGACCAATGGGAAGCAAACTGCGTTTTTAATAAGGATGCCACGCAGGATGAAATTCTGAATGCCTATGCGCATGCGCTGAAGCCGTTTATGGAACAAGGCGGTTACCGCACGGCGGATGTGATTTCCGTTCACCCTGAAACGCCGGGGCTGGATGAAATTCGCGCCCGCTTCCTGAGAGAGCATACGCATACGGAAGATGAAGTGCGCTTTTTCGTGGATGGCATGGGCATGTTCTGGTTCAATCCGGAAGATGGCGGGCCGGTGTTCTGCGTGACTTGTGTGGCGGGGGATTTGTTATCCGTACCTGCCGGGATGAAGCACTGGTTTGAAATGGGTGAGAAACCGTTTGTCAAAACCATCCGGATTTTTACGGATGCCGCCGGCTGGGAGCCGCACTATACGAATTCCGGCGTTGATGCGCGGTATCGCGGACAGGCAGGTGCTTAATGGCTCGTTTTATTCTGACTGATATCGAGGGAACGACGACGGATATTCATTTTGTGCATCGCGTCCTGTTTCCCTATTCTGCCGAACGAATGAGCGCGTTTATCCAGGAAAATCTGGATAATCCGGATGTGCGGGTTGCGCTGGATTCTGTCAAAAAAACGGTGTTGGATGAGCAGGGTGTGACAATCACCGATACGCAGGCGGTGGAAACCCTGTTGCAATGGATCCGGGAGGATCGCAAGCATGGCGCGCTAAAGCAACTGCAAGGGATGATTTGGCGGCATGGATATGAAAGCGGCGCTTATCGCGGCCACGTGTACGAGGATGTTCCGGCTGCGCTGGAACGCTGGCGACAGCAGGGCATCGGGTTGGGCATCTATTCCTCCGGCTCGGTGCAGGCGCAAAAATTGTTGTTTCGGTATTCCACCGCGGGAGATTTGACGCCGTATTTTTCGCACTATTTTGATACTGCCGTGGGGGCGAAGAAGGAAACAGCTTCTTATCAAAAGATTGCCGAAACTCTGCAACTCCCGCCGCAGGAGATTTTGTTTTTGTCCGATGTGGAAGCGGAACTGGATGCCGCGCAGACTGCCGGTTTTCAGACCATTCAACTGGTCCGTCCGGAGACGACGCCTTCCACCAAGCACCAAACTGCACCGGATTTTTCGAGCATTACGCCTGAGGCGCTGTAACCCTCTTAGCCTTTTGTATATAAGTTCTTGAGAGGCTGAAAGTCGTTTCTCGGTTTATTCAGGGTATTAGATGACACGGCTGCACCTGAATCAGTTATTTTGATTTGGTTGATGATTGGTGTTGTATTCTTGTTATTGGCTTGGGATTACTTCAGGAAGGTTTTCAGTTTCAGAGCAGGGCTTCGATGAAAAACAAAAGCCTTTACAAAGACTTGGTCTTGCTGTTTCTAAAGCTAGGCACCATTGCCTTTGGCGGACCTGCTGCCCATATTGCCATGATGGAGACGGAAGTCGTTCGCGCTCGAAACTGGTTAACGCACCAGGAATTTCTGGATCTTATGGGTGCAACCAACCTGATCCCCGGTCCAAATTCAACGGAACTGGCAATACATATTGGTCACCGCCGGGCCGGTTGGCCGGGGCTGATTGTGGCGGGCGTCAGTTTTATTGTTCCCGCCATGCTGATTGTGATGACGTTTGCGTGGCTCTATGTTCAATATGGGAAACTCCCTTACATTCAAGGTATTTTATACGGTATCAAGCCGGTGATCATGGCCGTTATTGTGCAGGCGCTCTGGAACTTATCCCGGACGGCTGTTAAAAATTGGCTTTTGGGCTTATTGGGGCTTGTTGCGAGCTTTGCGGTTGTCCTAGGGGTTCATGAACTTATGGCGCTATTTGGCGCTGGTTTTCTGGTGATGTGCATTCGGTTGATGAAGCGCGGCCAATCTCGTCTTTTGACGTTTTCGCCGATGCCACTGTTGATGGTTCATGGAGCGATGCCATCCTTTGGTTTATGGCCGTTGTTTTTCTTTTTTCTGAAAGTGGGCTCTGTGCTGTTTGGTAGCGGATATGTGTTATTGGCCTTCCTTCAGGCGGACCTGGTAGAGCGCTATGGTTGGCTGACGCAGCAGCAATTGCTGGATGCGATTGTGGTGGGGCAGATAACGCCGGGACCGGTATTCACCACGGCGACGTTTATCGGGTATCTGCTTGGGGGTGTGAAAGGTGGGGTTGTGGCGACTATCGGGATTTTTCTGCCAGCCTTTGTTTTTGTGGCGCTGAGTGCGCCCTTTATCAGGAAAATGCGGGAATCCGAGATCATGGGGGCTTTTCTGGATGGTTTGAATGTGGCCTCCCTGGCATTGATGGCGGTTGTGACTTTTTCCCTCGCCAAAGCCGCCATTGTGGATATCCCGACGTTGTTACTGGTCTTTTTGAGTGGTTTTTTGTTGATACGGACTCAGATTAATTCTGTATGGTTGATCATCCTGGGCGGCTTTTGGGGCTTTCTAAGCCATGTTTGAAAAGCGCGGCATCCGTATTGTGTAACAACAAAAAACCGGCGAAAAGAAGCGTTCACTTAGGGATTGAAGAAAAACTTAAATGAACAGCTTCAAGCGGGGCAAAAAAGACCACATAAGAGTTTTTATACTCCTGTGTGGTCTTTTTAACATTCAGCTAATTTTGTCCCAATAGTTCTATAATTAATAGTTTATCTGCAATATCCTTAATAAAATGAGGAATTTCCTCTATATGTTGTGCAATAGCTTTAGCTTTTCCTGGCTTTGAAGAAATATGATATTTTTCAGAAATAGTTTGTTCCATTGAAGTATAATCCTCTATTGCTGTACGCAAATAGGATTCAAAGTCTTTACCGAAGTATGCATAATCGGCTCTAACAATACAATTTTCAGTTTCTGTATCCCATTCTTCTTCGCAAAAGATGCCATTAAACACATCCCTAGTCTTTGATGCATTCCTGTCACAATCAAATAT
>DATNQC010000371.1:0-6425 GCA_036702885.1 Oculatellaceae cyanobacterium
GGATGGGCCGTGATGAATTTCAATTAATTTTCGGGATTAAATTTTTTTTATTTTCTATACAATGCGCTTTCCTCGGAGCGCTTCGTCAATGGCGGCTTCGTTTTGCAGATATTCCGAAAGCGACATGCGGGCAATCTGCTCACGGGTGAATTGGGGCGGCACTTCCCGGGCGGTGCGGTTGCCGGAGCCTTCCAAAAATGGGGGCGCCTCACTGGAAGCCAGCGTTTCGGCTTTTTCCGCCATCATGGCTTGGAACTTTTCCCGGAATCGCTCTGTGCCTTTTTCCAGTAATTGGTCCCAGGGGGCAATGTCGCCATCCGGATCGTTGCGGATGAGATCGGCGACTTCCTGCATGATGAGTGGCTCAAAGCGGGCGAAGTCTTCGTTCTTTTTACGGAACAGATTGAGCGCGCCTCGCAGTTCCGCTTCTTCTTTCAGTCGGGCCAGGTGCTTGATGGCCTCTTCTTCAACAATCGCGCGGATATAGGCCGCCGGATTCTGCATCAGTTGCGTCAATGTTTCATTGGCTTCGATATTTGCCGGCGAGGCATCCCCAGCCACTGGCTCCGGTGGGGGAGAGATTGGTTGTTCCATTCGTTTAAACCTCCTTGCTTGTGTTGTGTTCCGTGTCCTCAGTGGTTTCATCCACGGGCGTCGCCCGACCCCATTCCCGTTCCGCCTGGGTGATGACCCAGTGGGGCGTAGAGAAAATTTCCTGAATGACTTGTGCGCGGATTGCCTCGTACAGAAACGCTTCTTTGGCGTCGCTATCCGTAATCCGGCTGCGTATTTCCGGCTTGAACGTCCGTTTCAACAGTTCCCAGCCCGGCTCCCGGATAAGATTGGAAAACCAGTTGGCCCGTTCTTTCAGGCTGGGTTGCCGGGCGGATGGTTTAGGAATCTGCATGTGGGGAGTCCTCCTGCTCAGTGTTTGGGGTGCGGAAAATTTCGGCTTCATCCGTAAAGCCCAGCCGACGGTAGATTTTTCGGTACAGGGCGGTTAAATCCACTTGGCCCTGCAAGGCGGCGCTGCTTTCCGCGATTTGCAGGAATGCCGTCAGAGATTTTAATTCCTGCTCCCGGAAGAGTTGTCCGCTCGCGCCATCAATGCGGAAGCAGCATTCGCAGGTTTTCAGCACATCTGGCAGAATTTTCAAAAATTCCGTACCTTTGCAACCTTGACGGCGGATTAATTCCGCTCCGGCTGCAAATTGCCTGGCGTATTCAAACACGCGCTTTAAGAAAGGTTCCAGAGAGGTGTGCTCCAGATGGGACAGAAAAGACGAAAACTTCTGCCTCCCGCCACGGATGAGCGCTGTGACTTCAGTTGCGGTGCGCTGGGTCTCGGAATCGCCGCCTGTAAAATATTTCAGCGCACCGGTGGCTTCCTGGACTTCCGCTTTTAAATCGGCAATTTCATCAAAAGCCACCGTAAAATTATTGAGGTATTGAATGGGACGCAACGTGTCGTGATTTTTCACGGGGATCAGCGCGCCGGGACGCGTGACCATGGATTCCGGATCGAAAATATCGTCGTTAATCAAATAGGTAAAGGGCGCGTTGATCGAAAGATTAATGACATCCAGTTTTTGATTGGTGAGCGTATTAATGGCGTGCTGCAAGCCCAAGGATTTTTCAATTGCGCCGATGCCATAAATTTCATTGGGAACGGGAATAAATCCGGTAAAAATAAACGGTTTTAATCCGCAATCATACGGGTTGGGTTCAAAACGAATGACGGTTTTTCCGTTGGCCACCACGCAAACATAATTGGGATAAAAAACGCCATCCACGGTAAAATCGCCCCAGGCTTCAAGGAGCGTGACCTTCCCGTTTTTGGGGTCCAAATCATCCTTCGCGGGTTGTGCTTGATCCAGCCCGAATGCGCGCTTTTTGGACAGTTTGTTGCTGTCATCCACTTCCATTAGAACAGACGCCTGCACCTGCTCCAGATTGCTGTACACCGGTGTTTCCCGCAGCTCCCGCATGGAGCGCTCCACTTTGCGGATGACGTTTGCCTGTTCAAAATCTGTCGCGTCGGGATCGATTAGAAAATCAAAAATATCCAACACTTCAAAATCCGGCCCGTGATAGATGGGAGCATCGACCCATTCTTTGCGATAGCCAACGGTCACGCCAAACAGCTTCACGGGTGTTTCAACACGGCGTGGTTGTCGAACGGATTTCCACGGCACAGCCGCGACCGTGTTGCCGGTGATGATCGCCTGCTTGAGGAACAGCGCGTATTTTTCCAGAAAGCCCGAATCTTCCAGCTTGTTGCGGATATATTCCTCGATAAGGCCGGCGTTTTTTTGATCCGCTTCCGTCTTTCCGGCAACGGTAAAAAAGCGCTCGTTGGCGGGGAACAGGGCGTTCAGTAAATGGGCGTGAATGGTTTCCACCGCCTCATACAAAACAGGGCGAACAATCCGGCTTCGATCCGCTTGCTCCGGCTCCGGTTCGGTATACATGGCTTGCGCGTCGCAAAGGTAGGCCTCCCAGCATTCCCTCCATTTTGCTTCTAAACGTGCGCGGGCTTGCTTCCAGCGGCGATAGTCTGACACGACGGATTGCGCGAGTGTTTGCTGCGCTGCTTCACTCAATGGAATGGCTGACGACGCCGGTTGCGTCGCCGTCAGGTTTTCATCAGGCATGGCATTCCCCCTTAATTCAGGTGTGATTTTTTGAATGGAAAGAACGAAAGTTTTTTGGCTTTTCAAGAGCAGGGGTGTTGATTGGTTGTTGAAGGTGAAAGTTAATTCTTGGGTTTAAAAAAATCTTCGTAAGGCAAGAAAAAAGGCGATGCCTGCCAGCAGCAGACATCGCCCGGAGAGAGCGAAAGAGATAGCGTTTGACTCATGAAAGCGAAAAAGGAAAACATCCCCCGGATTCCGAAAACGCGTTATGAAACGCGCCTTGGAAAGAAGCGGTTTTTGAGCACCAAATCAATGCTGTCCTGTGCAAGATCCGCTTCTGTTTGGATTATGGCATTACTGGACGCAAAAGCATAGCGAAGAAAATTTACGATTTTTTTTTTGAAAGAAATTATTCTTCCAAATGGTAGCGCACCGTGGTGACGACCTTGCCAGGGCTATAGCGCAGCAAGGCTTTCAGGGCAATGGAAGTCTGGTTGTGCAGCAAGTTATGCCACCATTTTTTGGTGACAAATTCCGGCACGATAATCGTCACCAGATCATGTTCGTACCGATCTTCCACCTCTTCTATGTATTCCAGCAGCGGCTCACTGATGGAGCGGAACGGGGATTTCAGGATAGTGAGCGGAATCCCGCACCCCCAATCTTCCCAGGCGGCTTTGAGCCGGTTGGTTTGCTCGGTGTTGAGTTCCACGTGGACGGCTTCCACGCGATCGGAAATGGTTTTGGCATACTCCAGCGCGGGAATGGTCCCCTTGTGGAGGGAGGACACCAGAACCAGAACGGTGTGCTCAATGGCAACCGGGCAATATCCCGTAACGGGTAAGGCCAGTTGTTTGCCAATCGAAATATAGTGGCTTTTGATACGGCGAAAGATCCAGATGATGGCTGGCATCGCCACCAGCACCATCCAGGCCCCTTCCCAGAATTTTTCAAAAATCAGGATGCCGGTCACAATGGCCGTGGTGCTGGCCCCGATGGTATTGATGATGCGACGACGCTGCCAGCCAGGCTTTTGCTCGGTTTTGTGGTATTTGATCATCCCCCACTGGGCCAGGGTGAAGGAGAGAAACACCCCGATGGCGTACAGCGGGATCATTTTGTTGTAATCGGCCTGATACAGCACGATGAGAATAATGGCGAAAAAGCTCAGGATCAGAATGCCGTTGCTGTAAACCAGGCGATCGCCCAGGTTCATCAGTTGGCGGGGCAGGTAGCCGTCATGGGCCAGAATGCTTCCCAGTCGGGGGAAGCCTGCAAAACTGGTATTGGCGGCCAGAATCAAAATTAATGCGGTTAAAAGCTGCACGTCCATATATAGCAGACTGCCTTGGCCAAATACG
The DNA here is from genome assembly GCA_036702885.1 of Oculatellaceae cyanobacterium. Lineage (GTDB taxonomy): Bacteria > Cyanobacteriota > Vampirovibrionia > Vampirovibrionales > Vampirovibrionaceae > DATNQC01. The sequence continues at coordinate 3,998 of DATNQC010000371.1, forward strand.
CCTGCTGCAAGCTGGGATACCACAGTGGCATGTTCCGCGTGCATTGACGGCGGCACAATGCCGGGCAAGGCATAGGCCAACCAGGTGACGCCCAGGAAAATCGCGCCCAGAATTAGGCCCATGTACATCATAGTTTTGCCGGCGTTTACTTCGGCAGGCTCTTTAAATGCCTGAGTGCCGTTGGCGACGGCTTCAATCCCGGTCAGTGCCGCGCAGCCGTGAGAGAAAGCCTTCATCAGGACGGCAAGCAATATCCAGGGAGAAAAGGTTTGAATTTGCCGCAAGGTGGCCTGAGTGTCGGGAACGTCGGCAACTTGCCCCGTCAGGACTTTGAAAACCCCGCAGGTAATCAGCGCAAACATGGAAAAGATAAAAAGAAAGGCTGGGATAGCGAAGGCTCGACCCGACTCCTTGAGGCCTCGAAGGTTCAGTAGCGTAATGAACAGGACCAAAGCGACGCAAATGCCCGTTTTATGCTCTGCGGGCAGCCAACCTGTCGAAGTAATGTTTGCCACGCCGGAACTCACACTGACCGCGACGGTTAACACATAGTCAATCAGCAGCGCGGAGCCCGCAATCTGGCTGGGAAGCACGCCAAGCTGACTTTTGGAGACCTCGTAGCTACCCCCACCCATCGGGTGGGCTAGAATGACCTCCCGATAAGACAGAATCACAATCAACAGGAGCAATACGATAGCCAGCGCAACCGGAATCGCCATTAATCCATAAACATCGGACAGATTGGTTGCGACCAGGCCGGCTGCAAACAGGGCAATCAGGATTTCTTCCGTGGCGTAAGCGGTGGAGGACAGGGCATCTGATGCGAAAACGGCAAGACCGATGGGGATGGAAAGCCTTTCGTAACGTTCCCGGTGTGAGGCAAGAGGGGTGCCCAAAAGCAGGCGTTTCAAACGGTTAAACATGGTTGCGCTCAAGGCTTTCTATAAACTCGTCAAAATGACAGACCGAATATACCCGTTTTCGCAAGCAGGGGCAAGCAGCCGTTCCGGTTTGTTGCCGGCTGTTAATGAATACGCATTTGCACTAATATAGAAAGTAAAGTGTGTTCAAAAAACGAATGGGCATTGAATGGCCAAGACTCCCTCATCAATCGAGACGTTGACGCCCGCTATCCCGGCAAACGGGATGACGGTGCTGGAGCGGCGCTACCTCATCCGGGATGAGCATGGCCATGTGCAGGAAACGCCTGCCGATCTGTTCCGGCGAGTCGCCCATGCCATTGCGGAAGGCGATTATGCCTATGGAAAAAGTCATGAAGCCGTGGAGGCGCTGGCGGATCGGTTTTATGAGCTGATGGCTAAACTGGAATTTTTGCCGAACAGCCCCACGTTGATGAATGCCGGGCGACCTTTGGGGCAGTTGTCCGCCTGCTTTGTGCTGCCCATTGAGGATTCGATGGAGTCCATCTTTGAAACGCTCAAGCATACGGCCTTGATCCATCAAAGCGGTGGTGGAACCGGTTTTTCCTTCTCCAAATTGAGACCACAGGGGGACGTGGTGCGCTCTACCATGGGCGTGTCCTCCGGCCCGGTTTCCTTTATGGAAGTCTATAACGCGGCTACGGAGGCCATCAAGCAAGGTGGAACTCGTCGGGGCGCCAATATGGGTATTTTGCGGATTGATCATCCGGATATCGAGGCCTTTATCAGTGCCAAGGATGACTTGCGGAAGGTGACCAATTTCAACATCTCTGTCACGGTGACGGATGAATTTATGCGTGCAGTGCAGGAGGATGGCCCCTTCACGCTCAGGCATCCAAACAGCGGTAAGAACGTGAAAATCGTCAAGGCGCGCGCATTGTTTAACAAAATTGTGGATAGCGCCTGGCGGACTGGCGAACCCGGCCTGATTTTTCTGGATCGCGTGAACCGGGATAACCCGACGCCCGCACTGGGTGAAATCGCCTCCACCAACCCATGCGGTGAAGTGCCGCTTTTGCCCTATGAAGCCTGCAACCTGGGCTCTGTTAATCTGGGCAGGATGCTGACTGCCGATAATCAGCTGGATTGGGACAAACTGGCGCAAACGGTTTCACTGACGGTTCATTTCCTGGATAACGTCATTACCCAAAATCGCTTCCCGATTCCACAAATTAAGCAGATGGTGGAAGGGAATCGCAAAATTGGTCTGGGCGTGATGGGGTGGGCGGATGCCTTGCTTGCGATGGGGATTCCTTATGATTCTCCGGAAGCCGTTGAGTTGGGGCGCGAAGTGGCCGCCTGGATTGATTACCACTCGAAGCTGGCGTCTCTGGAATTGGCGAAAACGCGAGGACCGTTCCCCAACTTTGCGCAAAGCCGGTATGCAGGCGGCACCTGGCTGGTTGAACGCTATGGCGGGCATTTGACGAAAAAAGTCTCGCTTGCGCAATGGCAAGCCCTGGATGCGGAAATTGCAAAACATGGGC
>DATNQC010000444.1:0-7955 GCA_036702885.1 Oculatellaceae cyanobacterium
CTACTACCCTGCGTCAAATCCTCAAAGGTATTCCGCACCAGACTAAAGGCATCTTCCGGTACGATACGATGTAAATTTTCCAGCACCAGATTGAACAAATCCGGGCGGCTGGTAAGCATCCCGAACAACGAAAACAGAAAAATCAATGCCGGAATGAGCGCCAGCATCCAGTGGTAGGCAATCTCCGCCGCCAGACCGGCACAGTCGTTCCGCAGCAGGCGTAACCATAGCTCCCGTAGAAATCTCATTTCTTCATCATCCGATGCCTTTGCGGGAGAGGCAAGTCCTGTCGCGAAACCACTGCCATTTACAGCCTTGCTCTTTAACCTCCTGTCTGGGCCAGGTTCAAGTTATGGAGCACGATTTTCACTTCTCGATTCAATCTCTGGAAGCGCTCCACTTCATCTCTAATTTTCGGCATTAGTTCCAGCACCTGGGCGGGATCAAGATTCATCAACGCCCTTAACCACGGTACAGTTTTCTGAATAAACTCGCGCGAAAATTCCCCTTTCTTCAAAAATGAAGGGATTGAAGCATTTTTGCCTTGGGAAGCCTCATGGATATGTTCCGCTATTTTTCCATATTCCTCTTTCGAGGCTGAACGGATAGTTCTCTTCATTTCATCGTCAAAACCAGTGATAATTGACAAAACCATGAGAGGGGAATTGCTAATTGCCCATAAGAACGTATCCAGCTGATGCTCCTGCGGCAGTTTAGCAATGAAATTCGTCAGGCGTTCATCGTCAATGGAAAGCACTGCCTTTAGCCACGGTACAGTTTTCTGAATAAAATCAATTGAAAAGCCTCCCTTGTGGAAGAATACAGGCACTTCGAAAGTATATTCACGTTGAGAGGCTGCGTGGATATCTTGAGCAATTTTTCCATATTGCCCTTTAGAAGCTGACATAATCCGTTTGACCATTGCCGGGCTAAAGCCTTGGACGATATTTTCCACCATTTCGGGGGAATTTCTAATAGCCAATAGGAACGCATCAAACTGGTGTTCGAGAGGTAGCGCCGCAATAGAGGTCAGCGCCCTCCAGTGCGCCCGCTCATGTGGCGTCCAGGCAGACTCAAAAGCTACAACCTCTTGCCTCCGGTTTTCACGCTGCTGAGCTGTCAAATTCCTATACGGGTTGTTATAAGCATACTCAGCCTCTTCCTGGTGCATGGCCAGCGTGAAAGCTGCAAAACGAGACTCTGACGGCAAGCCGGTCATAATCGCAGCTGCAACCATGGGTGCTTCTTTCGGATAGTGCTCAACCATATATTGCAACGCTTTCTCATAAAACGCTGGAGAAAAAACAGGTTTAAAATCAAACGCCTCTGCTTGCATCAAGTCTTCCAAAGCAGCTTGGTGGACACTTTGTATTGCAACCCCTCTCTCTGTCTCAACAGTGTCTTCAATTGTCAAAGCCTGTTTCCAACACTCAAAATATGCATCCTCATCCTGGATTTTAGGCAATACGGTCATAACAGCCAGCCTGAGCAGTATTTGCTTGCTGTAAGGATCTGTCTCTTCCTTGCCAACCTTTAAAAGGCGATCGTATAGGCGCCTCTCCGACTGGGCATCTAGGGTTGAACGATTTTGAAGAAAAGCGTCAATACTTATCCAGTTCAAAGGGATTAAAGATACGATTTCCTGGCGCTTTTCCGGTGGTAATTGACTTGCCCATTTCCCTAGCGCTATGTCATCCCGACCCTGTCCATTATTCACAATATGTTTAAATCCTGACTTTTGAGCTTCCCAGTTTGGCAACAGAGATAACCAGGTGACATGCAGCCCACTAGTCACAGGGGTTCCCCAAAATATACGCCGTTTTTCATCATCCGTAAGATGGGTAAACAACTGGGTTGCAATTAAATGCACCTTTTCTATATTTTGCAAATATTTTTCGCGCGCTTCAAAAAGTGCTGGCTCATCTTTTTTGGGATTCTTTATGGTGATTGCTTGATTGAGCGCTTTAAAAAATTTCAACCGTGTCTTGTCAGGAAGTTGCTTCCACACATTCAACTGTTCCTGCGTTAATCCCTTTAAGGAGGTAGCATTTAAAACGCTCTCCAAACTCTCCCAATCAATTGATTTTTGTGTAGCCGGTTGCTGCTCTTTTTTCCCTTGAAACTGTGGAGCAGCAGGTTGTACAAATCCTTGGGAAGCCTTAGGGTATTGAGAAACCCTGGGATACAACGATGGAGCTGAAAAAAACATAACCACTGGAATACTCCACAAGACAAACAATAAATCACTAAAACGCAATGAAACCCTGGAATTGCCATGTGCATTTTAAAACGGTCCCGAAATTCGGGACCGTTTTGTTAAGAGGAAAATTAAGAAAGAAGAGAACAACACCTAGATATTAGCGCCACTTAAAATACTGACGACCAAACGATTCGCCGAAGGCTCCAATGCACCGCCGGGCAGTGCGGGGAATACAGCGCCACCGGAGGCGCCTTCCACTTTTTCACCCAAATCGCTTTGCACAAAACGAACGCCTCGTTCCATTTCCACATTGGTCATCAAATGCAACGGCACTTGCATCGCATTCAGCAAGACTGTATTGGCAGTTTCCACTTGAGCAACCCGGATAGCGTCTCCCAGCGGGGCATCCAGATCGGCCAAGCGCATACCCACAAAGTTAATCTCCACATCGCGGAATCGGGGCTCCCAAGCGGCAGCCATTTTAAAAGCGGCTGCAGTGCCTGTGAGCAAACCGCCGCCGCCTACGGGAGAAACCACTGTGACCGCTTCATAAAGTCGTTCTTCAAGGAGCGGCAAAAGCTGGCTAAGGAGCTCTAGGCCCAGCGTTCCTTGCCCGGCAACCACCCAGGGATCGCCATACGGATCGAGATAGGTTTCATCCGAGTTGCCGTTTTGAGACTCCAATGCCCACAAGCGCGCTTCGTCAAAGGTTTCCCCGCGAAGCAGCAGTTCTGCCTGAACACCTTGCTCCAGCAGCGAACACACTTTCCGGTTGATTTTTTCCAGCTTCCACGGCGCCGTGTTATGTGGCGCGACAATCCGAACGGAAGCCGGGCGCAACAGTTCCGCCGCCTTAAGGACACCCATCGCGTGATTTCCCGTGGAAACGGCAATAAACCGTTCTGCAGCCTGGTTTTCCATATTCTTGGACATCGACACCAGAGCGCCACGCACTTTATACGCACGGGTCGCCGTCAAATCTTCCCGCTTGTAATACAGATCTTGGACGAGCCGGGAGGGTTGCAGCGGGGTCAAAGGGGACTGGTCTTGACCTTCGCCGCAACCCGTTGCGTTGTAACGCAATTTGGCCCGATATCGATCCAGAATCCGGCTGGCTTCCAGAATCCGGGTATACAGATGCACCAGCGGCAGATACGTTTCGACAGCAAGCCCGTTCGAGAAGCCGGGCAGGCTAATTCGTCCGCTTGCGTCAATGGAAGGAATGAAGCCTTCCGTGCAAGCAACGGACGAAGCCTTAACCGGTTTTTCCCCAACGGGGAGCGAAACGTTCTGTAACATAAGTGGGCTCTTGTTTTCCTTTACTAACGGTGAAATGTTTTACCAAACGTCATTGAATGACTGCGTGCCGATGCCTAGTTGCTCTTGCGATCCACCAGGCGGTTGCCGGAAAGCCAGCTCATCATGCCACGCAGCTTGCGGCCAACTTCTTCCAACGGGTGGCGACGGTCTGCTTCAACCAGTTTTTCCAGGTTGGGCATACCGGCATGCACTTCAGCCATCCATTCTTTTGCGAACTGACCGGACTGGATTTCAGCCAACACTTCTTTCATTGCAGCTTTGGTCTGCTCGGTCACCACGCGCGGACCACGGGTCACATCCCCGTAGCGGGCCGTATCGCTAATGGAGTAGCGCATGTCTTCCAGACCGCCTTCATACATCAGGTCTACAATCAGCTTGAGCTCATGCAAACACTCAAAATAGGCCAATTCCGGCGGATAACCGGCTTCGGTCAGGGTTTCAAACCCAGCCTTCACCAAAGCGGCAGCGCCACCGCACAACACAGCCTGCTCACCAAACAGGTCGGTTTCCGTCTCATCCTTGAAAGTGGTTTCAATCACGCCAGCACGACCGGAACCGATACAGGCCGCATAACCCAGCGCCAGCTCGCGTGCTTCGCCAGTTGCATCCTGATAAACGGCAAACAGGGCCGGCACACCGCGCTCACGCTGGAATTCGGAACGCACCAGGTGACCGGGGCTTTTCGGCGCAACCAGGAACACATCCACATCCTTGGGCGGAACGACTTCCCCGTAGTGAACACTGAAGCCGTGACTGAACATCAACGCCTGACCGGGCTTCAGCTTGCCTTCAAAGTACTGTTTATACACCGGACCGTGCTGCACATCCGGGATCAGGAACATGATAATATCGGCCCATTCAGCCGCTTCTTCCAGGCTGATGGTTTCCATTCCTGCAGCTTTTACTTTGGCTTCCGATGCGCTGCCTTTGCGGAGTGCAATTTTGACATTCGCGCCGGAATCCTTCAGGTTGACGCTTTGTCCGTAGCCCTGGCTACCAAAACCCAGCACTGCGACTTTTTTGGTGAGGAATTTGGAACGATCGATGTCCTTATCATAAAAGATGTTCAGTTGAGCGGGTTTTTCGAGTGTGGTAGTCATTATTAAACTCCTTTTTCCAGCAATATGACTTTTTTAAGCAACCGATAATTCATTCAGAGAAACAGGGAGCGCCGCGCAGACTTCCAGCACGTAGACCTGCTTTTCCAGAAATTTCACCAGCTTTTCCACCGTTTTGGCGTCATCACAGGCAAATTCCACCCGAACGCAGATGGTCCCGTTAGACTTATCCCGGAAGGTTTCCATCCTTTCCGGCAAAAAGCCGCGATGGGTCAGCGCGCCCAGCACACGATCCAATCCTCCCAGACGACTTTGCAGGCGACACTCCAGCGTAGCAAACTGATTCATGGCCAAATCTCCTATTTCTCGTCTTCCGTCAACATTTCATCATTGCTGCCGCCAGCGGGCACCCACGGGTAGACATCCGCCTTTTCGCGAACACGAAAGTCAATGATGACCGGGCGATCGGTAATCGCATACGCCTTTTGGATAACCTCATCCACCTCATCAGGATGCGTCACCACAAAGCCGACGCCGCCATACGCTTCAGCCAGCTTGGTGTAGTCCGGGGAGGTCATGCGGGCCTGCGGCGCACGATTCCACATTTTGTCCTGCCATTGGCGGACCATCCCCAGATAGCCGTTGTTGATGATCGCCACCTTCACCGGCAAACCGTGATCCCGAGCCGTTGCCAACTCTTGCAGGGTCATCTGGAAGCTGCCGTCCCCGGCAATATCCAGAACGGTTTTATCGGGGAAAGCTGCCTGCACGCCGATGGCTGCCGGGAAACCAAAGCCCATCGTTCCCAGGCCGCCAGAGCTGATAAAGCTGCGTGGACGATCCAGATTGAAGCGTTGAGCAGCCCACATCTGATGCTGCCCCACTTCGGTGGTCACAAAGCCGTCTTTCGGCATCCAGTGAAACAGGCGTTCAATCACATACTGCGGACTCAAAACGCCATCCGGGAAGCTTTCCGGTTTCCGCCGCGTTTTCCAGCTATCAATGGTTTGATACCAGGCCGCACGGGTTTCCAGACTGTGACGGAATCGTTCCATGTTCTCCGTTTTGTTCAACAAGTCCTGGAATACGCGCTTCAGCTCACCTTGAATGGGCAGAAACGCTTCCACGTTTTTCTGCAGCGTGGACGGGTCCAGATCGATATGAACAATCTTGGCGTTGCGGGCAAAGCGATCCGGACGCCCCGTTTGACGATCGCCCAGACGGTTGCCGGCCACAATCAACAAGTCTGCATTGGCAATGGCGATATTCGCCCAATATTGACCGTGCATTCCACAAAAGCCGATATATTGGGGATTATTGGGAGAAAAACCGCCCAGGCCCATCAGAGAGGAAGCCACCGGCAGGTTGAAGCGCTCCGCAAACGCACGGACTTCTTCATGCGCATTCCCGCTGATGACACCGCCACCCGACAGCAACACGGGGCGCTCCGCTTGTTCCAGCAATTGCAGAACCGTTTCCAGATCTTGCTCGGTATAGGTCTGCGGGACTTGATAACCAGGCAAATCAATTTCCGTATTGGCGTAATCAAATTCGGTGGAAGCCAGCAACACGTCCTTAGGCATATCCACCAGCACCGGCCCCGGACGCCCTGTGGTCGCCACGTGGAAGGCTTCCTTGATGGCCTGCGCCAAGTCTTCCACCCGACGCACAATGATATTGTGCTTGGTCACCGGACGCGTGATGCCGACGATATCCGCTTCCTGGAAGGCATCATTGCCCAGCAGGCTACTGGGAACATTACCGGTAAACGCCACAATGGGAACAGAGTCGTAATAGGCATCCGCCAAACCGGTCACCAGGTTGGTCGCCCCGGGGCCGGAAGTCGCGATGCAAACACCCGGCCTGCCGGTCGCGCGGGCATAACCTTCCGCCATGTGAGCAGCGCCTTGCTCATGCCGCACCAGCACGTGCTTCAGCGGAAACTCCGGCAGTGCTTCGTAGATGGACAGGATCACACCACCTGGCATGCCGAAAATTGTATCCACCCCTTCCGCCATCAGACAACTCAAGAAGATTTGGGCTCCGGTCAATGTCTGGGTGGATTGCGCTTGGGAGTTCATCGTCTTCGTCGCGGGCAAATTAGTAACAGCCATGTTGCGTCCCCCTTTCCATCGAGCGCATGCTGCGAATGGAAGCCGGTTTCAGGGAGCCTGCAACCGGCGCCGCTACTCGACTAAGTAGCGGCGGGGTGCCAAGAAGAAGCAAGCCAAGTACGCGAACCAGCATTTGGGAAAAGCTGTCAGTGGCGTTCAGTGTGGCTTGCATTAACATTTGGGAGATTCCTTTCTACTAGTATGAATTTCCGCTTAATAACTTAAAACCGCCGATCCTTTTGTTGGCCGGCGGTTCTATCGATTCTGAGGGGTTGTTTATCTGTGCAGCGCCTCAAATCCCACCGGCCGTACCGCTGAGAATAATAATTACGAGGAGAATAAGGCTGCTCAGTTGAAACATTTTTGATGCGTTAATCCTAGTTCTAGCTCCAGTTTACACAGTAGAGCCGAGTGAGTGTTATCTTAACACATAGGTCGCAAAGTGCAACTCTTTTTTGCGTATTCAATATAAAACTGAACCCACGCCAAAGTTGCCCTTACAACTGCGCCGGTTCAGCTTTGGTTATGGCTGCCTGATCTGCTTAGCCTGATTTCTTGCCGCTCTTGGCTGCCACCCCTTCTTTCAAAAATTGAATCGATAAAGGGTTACGCGTGACGGGATCAAATTGAACACTCTTGGCCTTAACCAGATCATCCACATACCCCGTCAACTGAAATTCACGAGCCCCTTGCTGGTAATCCAGACAAAACTCATGCGCTTTTACCTGAATACTCGTTGGTTCAATGCCTTTGCCATACAGGGTTGCCGGTACAAAGCCAGCCGAACGCAATTGCCTGGGGTTCAACGTTGTGTCCCGCTCCCAAGCCTTCAACGTTACTGTTTGCTCCGATTTCTGTTTCATGACCGATCCTTTCACTCACTATCCCTCTTACAGACAAGGTTAGAGGCTTGTGGTGATTCGGTCAAGACCAAGTTCATCCGTTACAGCGATGCACTGACAGAACACCGGGGAGAATCGACATTTAACTTTCTGAGGATGTCGTTTCAAGGAAAAAGCAGCGCAGGAAAGGAGTTTACGAGCCGTCAATGACGTTTGAGAAAAAATCGCGCCCAGGATGTTAAATGCCGATTCCCTTAAATTAAAAAACTCTTGGATTGCGCTTGCTCCGTTTGCAATTTCAGGTAGGGTAGCAGAGCGGTATAGCTGCTTTCCAAAGCCCCCAGAGACGCCGTTTCAATTGACAGGTTCAGCTTTTGCGGCAGGAGGGCGATATGGTTCAGGAAGCTCGCCATATCAATGG
>DATNQC010000383.1:0-1833 GCA_036702885.1 Oculatellaceae cyanobacterium
GATCTGTTGCAGGATATGGTGGAAACGACCTCTTCCGCGCATACGGTTTGGGTGGAAGCGCGTGCGGCCAAAAATTTTAAGCAATTTGAACCTGTTCTCTCCAGAATCGTGTTGCTTAACCAGCGCATGGCGGACTGTTTGGGTTACGAAAATTCTCCCTATGATGCCCTGCTGGACGAATATGAGCCGGGCTTGACTGTAAAGCAGTTGGAGCCGCTCTTTGGCCGACTCAAGGCTGAGCTGGTGCCCTTGCTGAAGGCCATTCAGAATTCCGGCTACACGCCGGACACCGCCATGCTGACGGATGGTCATTTCCCGGCGGACAAGCAGATGACCTTTTCCCGGCAGGTGTTGACCCGGATGGGCTTTGACTTTGATGCAGGGCGCTTGGACTTGTCCGCACACCCGTTCAGTTCCGGCTCCAGCATTCTGGATGTTCGCCTCACGACGCGCATTGATGAGCACGATGTCTTTTCCGCCCTGTCCTCCTCAATGCATGAGGCAGGGCATGGCATGTATGAGCAGGGCATTAATCCGGAACTGGCCCGGACGCCGCTTGCGGAAGGAACATCGCTGGGGATTCATGAATCCCAGTCCCGCCTGTGGGAAAACCAGATTGGCCGCTCCAGGGCCTTCTGGGAATTCTTCTTCCCGCAGTTGCAGACGCAGTTTCCTGAATTGAACAAAACAGCGCTGGAGAAGTTTTATCATGCCATCAACCGGGTGCAGCCTTCGTTCATCCGAGTGGAAGCGGATGAGGTGACTTACAACCTGCATATTATGGTTCGGTATGAAATTGAGAAGGCGCTGATTGAAGGCAAGATGACCGTCTCTGAAATTCCGGAGGCCTGGAATGCCAAGTATCAGGAGTACCTGGGCATTACGCCGAAGGATAACGCCGAAGGCTGTTTGCAGGATATCCACTGGTCGCACGGATCGTTTGGCTATTTCCCGACTTACACGTTGGGGAACCTGTATGCCGCGCAGTTTTTCCAGACGGCGAAAAAGCAGATCCCGGACCTTGAGGCCCAGATTGCCCAAGGGAATCTGCTGGTTCTGAAAAACTGGCTGAATCGGGAGATTCACTGGGTTGGCAAGTCCGAGCGGGCCCATGAAATCGTCCAGCGCGTTACGGGGGAACCCTTGGATGCGCGCTATTTCACCGATTACCTCTGGGCCAAGTTCAGCACGATCTACCCGATTTCGCGACAGTCGGAAGCCTAGAAGCGGAACACCCCGTGCTTTCTTTCCGGGAACGGCGCATTTAAGGATGCGGCGATGCCCAAGCCCAACACCATCCGGGTGTCAACGGGGTCGATAATGCCGTCATCACAAAGGCGGGCGGTGCTGTAGTAGGCGCTGCTTTCCTTGGCGTATTTATCCAGCGTGGGTTGATTGAAGGCGGCTTCCTCTTCAGGCGTCATGGGGGGCTTGCCTTGGGCAGCCAGTTGATCCTGCTTGACGGTGCACAGGACGTTTGCAGCCTGTTCCCCACCCATTACCGCGATTCGCGCGTTGGGCCACATCCACAGTTGTCGTGGGCCAAAGGCGCGTCCGCACATGCCGTAGTTGCCCGCTCCATAAGAGCCGCCAATGATGACGGTGAACTTTGGGACGGCTGCGTTGGAAACCGCCATAACCATTTTGGCGCCGTCGCGGGCGATACCGCCGGCTTCGTACTGACGCCCTACCATAAAGCCGGTGATGTTTTGCAGAAAGACCAGCGGAATGCCGCGCTGGCTGCATAGTTCGATGAAATGGGCCGCTTTCAGGGCGCTTTCCGAAAAGAGGACGCCGTTGTTAGCGACAATGCCCACGGGATAACCCCAGATG
>DATNQC010000445.1:0-2372 GCA_036702885.1 Oculatellaceae cyanobacterium
AGCCCCAATGGCAGGCGTGACGGACGTGGTGTTCCGGGGATTGGTGCGTCGTTGGGCCCCGGATTCCTTGATTTGCACGGAAATGATCAGCTCCAACGGTCTGGTTTATTCCAAACGCTTTGATGCCCCCATCCTGGACAAGACCGTGACGGATCATCCCATCGCCTATCAATTGGCGGCTCACCGGGAGGTGGTGCTGCTGGAAGCCGTACAAACCATCATCAGAGACAAGAACCCGGACACCATCGATTTAAACATGGGCTGCCCCGTTAAGAAGATTACCGGCAACTTTGAGGGCTGCTCACTCATGCGGGATCCGCAACTGGCGCGCCAGCTCATTTCCGCCCTAGTTCAGCAGCAGGAGCGCGAAGGCACGCACAAGCCCATCACGGTCAAATTTCGCCTGGGCTGGGACAGCCAGAGCATGAACTACAAAGAATTCGGCAAAATGTGCGAAGATGCCGGCGCCAGCATGGTGACCCTGCATGCCCGCACACGGGCGCAGGGCTACAAACCCGGCTGCCTGTGGGATGCTTTTGGCGAATTGAAGCAGACTGTGGGCATCCCGGTCATCGCAAACGGAGACATTTACACCCTGAACGATGCGCTATACGTACTCGACACCTATGGCGTCGACGGCGTCATGATCGGTCGTGGCGCACTTGGGCAACCCTGGCTGATTGGACATGTTGATCAGGCGCTGAAAACCGGCAAGCCGACGCCTGAACCATCAATCACCGAGCGTTTGAACGTGGCTTATGAACATGCCCGGCTTCTGGCAGAATATCGCGGCGAAGTGACGGGCGTTAAGGAGATGCGCCGCCACCTGACGGACTACGTCAAAGGCTTTCCGGGGGCTGGCACTTACCGAAGCCGGTTAACCGCAGTCAATACCCTGGCTGATGTCCGCGCCATCCTGGATGAGATTTTGGAAAACACCACTTCTGAAAGTCTGATGGCTGCCGTTTAGACGGTTTCACACCTGACCTCCTCCAGTGGCAGGATGCCCAAAACCACCGCCCGCTTTAAACTGGAGGTATCGCCGTCCTCATTTCGACCGACGGCAATACCTTGGAATGGTTGGGTGATGCAGCAAAAAATCAAAGCATGTCGGCTGGGTTTGGCCTTGGGAACAAGCTTGCTGTTATGCGGGCTCCCCAGTTTTGCCCTGACTGAGTGGTATTTACTGAAAACAGGCGGGGAAACCATTGGGCAGGTCCGGATCGAGCAATATCTCCGCAAAAAGGGAGGTCACATAACCCATGTGACGGAAGTCAGCCACGTCAACCGGATCCAACGGGAAGATAGCCCTTTTGAAATCCGCCTGACCGGCCAGTTTGAAGAAAACCCGACCAACGGCAAACCACTCAAGTTTCACTATCAGTACCAACTTAACCGGGAAAATTGGGCGGATGCCTCCGGAGAGCTACAAGACAATCACCTCAGCCTGACGATGGGCCAAGGAGAGCAGGCCATCAAACAGCAGGCCAATATCTCCAAGCATGCTTTTCTGTTTCCCGACGGTCCCGCCATGCGACAGGCCTACCGGAAACACCAAAAGCCCGGCGAACACTTCCGATTCCAGACAATGCATTTCGGCTTGGCCCCCCAACTCGTGGACACTCAGGTCACCCTGTTGGGCCTAGATGAACTCCAACTTGCGGACGGCTCCTTGAAAAAGGTGCGTAAATTTGAACTGCAAAACCCGCAGAACCCAGACAGCAAAACCTATGAATGGCGGGATGAAACAGGGAAGCTCTATAAGGCCCAGATGCCGCAAAACGGTCTGGAATTGGTCTACGCATCGCCTCAGGAGCTGAAGCTGTCTCCAGCGCCTGCCACAGAGGCCCTGACCAAAGGCATTGCTGTTCTCCCAAGTATTTTAGACCCGGCTCATGCCGAGCGGGCAGTGTACGATATTTACTTGAAACAATCAAACAACCTGAAAAGCCTGGCTATTCCGGAATCTGAAACCCAAACAGTGCAGACATTGGCCGATCGCATCCGGGTGACGGTCAGCAAACAACGGCCAATCACCAATAATGCATTATTACCGCTTTCCGTCGGTCTTAATCTTCAGGAATACCTGAAAAACTCCCTCTACATTGAACGCGATGCGGCTGAAGTCCAGCAGGCTGCAACCAGCATCATTGGCAATGAGCGCAGGGCAAGTGTCGCCATCCAGAAATTACGCGACTGGGTTCACGAGAACATCGTCAACAAAAACTACGAAACCGGCTTTGCCAGCGCGAAAACAACGCTGCTCAACCGTTCCGGAGACTGCACGGAGCATGCAGTCCTATTGGCCGCACTGGCCAGAGCGGCAGGCATTCCATCCCGGGTTGCAGCCGGCTTGCTTTACAACGCAAAGC
>DATNQC010000387.1:0-2564 GCA_036702885.1 Oculatellaceae cyanobacterium
GACTTTCCCGGTTCCGTTACGGGCTGGAAAATGGCGCCACCCGCGCCGTTTTCAGCGAACTGGCCAAAAGGCAAATTTCCCGTCGCGCACAGCAATTCGGCGCCGTTTTGGCCAAGCAGGCGCAACAGCAGTATGAAAATATGGAAGCCGTCCTGGCCGAGATTTTCCCCGGAGAGAATCTTCAAGGGCGAATCAAAACACAGGCTTCCATTACGGACAAACTGAGCCGCAAGGCAACACGCACCAAACCGCCGGTTTATTCCATGCGCGACCTGCGGGAGGCCACAGGACTGGTATCGGATGGCATTGGCTTCTGCCTCATCCTGAATGAAGCCTCCCGCAAGCACATCGAGCAGGTTTGCGATCGGCTGCTGAATGCCCTGAAGCAGGACAAGCTCCGGATTCTGGAACTTAAAAACTACCGTGGCACAGGCCCCGATGCACTGCCTTATCTAACCGCGAATGATATCGCTCGGTTTCGCCACTTTACAGAAATGCAGGCTGAACACCCACCACTTTCGGTGCAGACGGATCATGACGCCTTAAAAGAAAGCGGATACACCACCGCGCAATTCGTTCTGCTTTTGAAAAACCCGGAAACAGGAGCCTTCGACTGGCCGCCTTGCGAACTGCAAATCCGCGGCAGTCTGGTGGATTCCTTCTATGAAATTGAACACTGTATCCGCAGCATCCGCTTGGGCAAGCAAAACGTGCTTCAGGATCACGACTTACCCAAGGAGCGGCAAGAACTGTTTGACGCGGCGGTACAATTGACGTCATCCGAGTTCCGGGTGCTACAGGAATACCTGAATCGGTATTATGTTTATTTTCGGCGATTGGAGAGCGGATTGGTAGCCCTCCCACCTGAAAGGCCCTCTGCCTTGCCGGATGTTTTCGATTTAAGAAGAATCATTACGCCGCCTTTCTCTGCGGAAGCCGCCGAATCTGGAAACGTCCCGCTGAACGTATTATGATAAGGGGATGATTTCTCAACAGCATGCGCCATCCCCACTAGAAGACACCCTAACGACCGCTTTACCCACGGATGCTGCTAAAACGCAGAACCGGAAAGCGGCCCGGCAGGTTTTCGCCTTGACCTTGGGCTTTAATCTGCTGGTTTCACTGGGCAAGCTGTTTTGGGGCTATCAAAGCCATACGCTCAGTTTGACGGCAGACGGTTTTCACTCGCTACTAGACGCCGTTGCCAATGTAGTGGGCATTATCGCCCTTAATTACTCCCTCAAGCCGGCGGATCACGACCACCCCTATGGACACCGCAAGTTTGAGGCGATTGCATCCATGCTCATCTCGTTTTTCATTTTCCTCACCTGCTTTGAAATTGCGGGACAAGGCTTCAATCGCATCCTGCATCCTGGCAGCGAGCCGCCTCAGATCAGCCTCATCAGCTACCTGGTGATCGGAATCACCCTGGTCATCAATCTGTTTGTGGCCTGGTATGAGCGCAAAAAAGGGCAGGAACTCCGGAATGACCTGCTGTTGACCGATGCCCAACATACCCTGTCAGACTGCCTGGTGTCTTTATCCGTCATTCTTTCAATGGTGGCGGTGCAATTCGGTTTTGCCTGGGCAGATACCGTGTTAGCCTTTGTGGTGGCTGGCATTATTCTCAAAGTCGGCTTTGAGATGATCATGCTGCACCTCAGCACATTGACAGATGAAGCGGTATTGAACCCCGCCGAAGTGGCTGCTTTAGTCAAAGAGGTGCCGGGCGTGCTGGGTTGTCACAAAATCCGCAGCCGGGGGCTGCGCGACCATATTTTCATTGACCTGCATATTCAGGTAGACCCGGAACTCACCGTCAAAGCGGCCCACCAGATTTCCTACGCAGTGGAGCAACATCTCGAACTCGCCTATGCCGGACGGGTGAGTGATGTTCTAGTTCACATAGAGGAATTGGAAAGTTCCGATTCTGATTAAATACGGAATGACTTTTTCCGATTTTCAAAAACCACGCTTCAGTTTGGAAAAATCATGCCGATAATCTGTTTGTAAGCAACAAACGGGTAATCAGGTAGAGAAAAAAAAGAAAACACAGAGACAAAAACGCACCCGTTCCGTCACCTCTCCCCTCCTCATTGACGGCTACGGGAAAACCAAATAACTACCTGCCGGCTGAGTTGTCACTCAGCCGGTTCACTATTTAAGCGCTAATTCCGTGCAAATTGCAGATTATCCAGCAGATCCGCCAGCAATTCGGGTTGGTGCACTTCCCCTTGCGCGTACCCCACAACGAGCGTTTCTGTATCCCGCTCTTTTGGATGGACTGGCCGACGGATGACATCCGCCTTGTAATAGCGGGAGTTCGGCTCATTGTTGACTTTAAAGCGAACCTCAATCCGCCAGTACGGCAGTTTCTCGTTGTTCCGGGTCACGGTTCCCGACTTCAGCGTTTTAATATCCTGAATTTCAATGGAGCTGCCGGACGTCGTCTCACCAGATGGATCGCGCAGCTTCAGAAATTGCCCGGCAACGGTGTTCGCCCAGGCCAAATTGACCGGCTTCCCATACATGGAATCCACCATATTGCTCGGCACCCGGTCCAC
>DATNQC010000388.1:0-9042 GCA_036702885.1 Oculatellaceae cyanobacterium
CCCACGGGCCATCCTGACCGAATCCACCCTTAGTTTCATCGGGTTAGGCGTCGAGCCGCCACTCAGCAGTTGGGGGACACTGGCCGGCGAAGGCTGGCAGTTGGTCCGAGTGGCGCCACACATGCTACTGTTCCCGGCTATCTTCATTCTGGGCACGATGATCGCCCTGAACCTATTGGGCGATGCGCTTCGAGAGCATTTTGACCCAAAACAGCCCTAAGCATGAAATTCTTTTAGGGTCTCTAACCAGCAATTAGAACAGTTTCATCAATACCTTGACCTTGGCCAAGGTATCTTGACATTCTGCGCGGGCTTTTTCTCCGCCGGTTTTCAAGATGTCCAGGACTTGCCCAATGTCGGATGCATACATGGCCCGACGCTCTCGAATCGGCCGCAAATACTCATTGATGATTTCCGCCAGAATCTTCTTACAATCCATACAGCCTCGCGCAGCCGTGCGGCATTCTTGATCGGCAAGTTCGAGCGCCTCTTTTGGAGCAAAGGCTTGGTAATACTTAAAGATCACTTCGCAATGCTCCGGATTGCCCGGATCGGTCCGCTTCACCCGCGCGGGGTCCGTAATGCCCATCTTGATTTTCGCCAACGTCTCATCGGGGGTATCCGACAGATAAATGGCATTGTTGTAGGACTTGCTCATCTTGCGGCCATCCAGCCCTAAGAGCATGGGCGTTTCCGTGAGGAGCGGCTGAGGTTCAGCAAAGAGATCAGTTTTGTACAAGTAGTTGAAGCGGCGGGCAATATCCCGACTGATTTCCAGGTGCGCCAACTGGTCTTTACCCACCGGCACCAAACCGCCTTTTACAGCCAGGATATCAACCGTTTGCAGCACTGGATAGCCCAGCAGACCGTAGGACAAATCTTCATGCAGCATGACCACCATGTCCTTGAGCGTAGGATCGGTTTGCACCCACTTGGCAGGCGTAATCATGCTAAGGAGTAGATGCAGCTCGGCCTCCTCCGGCAGACTGGACTGCACATACAGCGTGGCTTTATTGGGGTCAATCCCGGCAGCCAGCCAATCCAGCGTCATGTCGATAATATCCTGTTTCAGGGTATCGGTGCTGTCGTATTTCGTCGTCAAGGCGTGCCAATCCGCCACCATAAAGAAGCAGGGGTGCGTATCCTGAAGCTGCAACCAATTCCGCAAGACGCCCATATAATGCCCCAAGTGCAGTTTACCCGTGGGACGCATGCCTGACATGACCACATTGGAGGTCACCGGGGGCTTTCCTTGCGGTGAAGCGTTTTCGGATGGAGTGAAATCAGTCATGGATTACCAACACATTCTGTCCGGATTGAAACCGCCTGACCTCTGGCTCAAACATCTCAAGAGGCCCGGAACCGCAATGACGACATATTCAGCGTATATCCCTCCGATTCCGACGGCACAAGGGACTCGCCAAGGCTGCGATCAGGATGATTCAACAAAGCTTATCTAATCGCGCGCCACGCTTATGATATCCAAAAGGAAAGGCTCCCTCCAGACAAAAGCGTTTTTCCGATTTCACTACCGACCAAACAGGAAGCGCAGCACGGAGAATGCCCCCAATAACGCCAGGAAGCCAAGAATGCCCCAGCCCCAATCCGGCACATGGAAGCCGCTGCTCATTTCATGCGGATAGAAAAACCGGGCTTCGCCTTTCTGGAGCAGAATCAGGCTTTGCGGACCATCATCGTTCACAACCACCAGGTTGCCAGGGTTGATTTTCTTGAACCACGCATCGTTTTCAAACAATTGCGCATTGCGAACCATTGCGGTGTCATTTTCCCCGGTGAGCAGCATCACCACGCGGCTTTCATTCCAGGGCGACAGCAGTTGTTCCACAATCCCCTGTCCGGGCGCATAGTGCAACTGGGCAACTTTCCGCTTCTGATCCTCTTGCAGGGTATTCCAGGCCCCTTCTGTCAGGAGGGATGACTTGTCCTTCAGCTGTTCAAACAGCGTATTCTGGCCTTTTTTACCGATCAGGATCAGGTTGTTGCCCTTCTTCACGTCATCCGGAAGACTCTTGGCGTGATAGGCTTTCAACTCAAGCCCTTTATGAGAATAAGACTCCCGGCCCAAACGGGTAAAGAGCTGCAACATCGCCTGCAAGTCCGTCCGAGAAACTGAATCCGGCAGCACAGCCACGGTTTGAGACATATCCTGATACGCCGTAAACGGGAAGCCTCCATCGTTGATGAGCCCCACGTCCGGCAAGGCGGCTTTCACTTCACCCGGAAATTCAATCCAGGACGTATTGTGAATCGTTCCCCAAATGTGCACATCCGTCACAAAACGGCACATATCATATTTTTCAGGATACAGGTGGAAGCGATACTCCAGATCATTGAAAGTATGCACTTCCTCCGTCGGAATATCGATGGTCAGTTCGGCCAGGCTTTTGCCGTTTTTGTCGTCAAGCGGCACACTCTTGATTGCCTTGCCGTTCATTAGGATTTCCAGCTTGGACTGGCTGCCATCCAACTGAGAGGCATAGCTGTAGATGGTATGCAGTTTGGCCACCCGCCGCCCCGGCAGGAACAGGTCCGGCATTAGCTTGAGTTGGTAAAAAATGGGCAGCGCCGTAATACCCCGGCTGGTTTGGGTCGGCAATCCCAAATCCGCAAAGCTGCCACCGGACTTCAGAACAAAGCCATCCCAGGCACGGTAAGGATAATCCGCGCCACGCTGGTAATCCTTCACCACGGCAGAGCGCCCCACCAACATTTTGTTGATCACCCCTTGAGACAGGGCATGGGCTGCTTTGCGGACCCCTTCCGGCCCGTTACCGCTGACTACCAATACCGCACGGGTCGGATTGAACGGATTAGGCACCAGCTGCAACACCCCATAATCCGCCGGGAGCGTTGCGCCATGCTTATCCGTAAATTGCCCGCCAGAAAGTTTCAGATCCAACCCACTGGCAATGCTGTGGATCGCGCTGTTTTCATGCGGCGTTCCCACCAAAATCAGGTTATCCGCACCACGTACCGCACCGTAGTCCGCCAAATAAGGTTTCAGGGAGCGCCAACGCGCCTGCTGCCCTAAATGCGCCGCCACCACTGCAAATGCTTCCAGCGTCTGGTCCGACGAGCTTTCCGGCACCACATAACCCACCACGGTCGGCGTATAGTTATTCAACCGATCCAGCAAAGGGAAAGGATATTGCGCCAAATCCGGACGCACCGGCTCCAGCGTATAGTTCAGGGTCAGCGCCGTATCCGGCAGAATTTCAGTCCACAACTCCTCGCTGAAGGGGTCTTCACACTTGTAGGTATAGTGCTGATCAACCTGGAAGGACAAAATATTGTTGTCTTTGAGCAGTTCCGGGGGAACCGGAATATTTACACTCGTCGGCGTCACATTGTGTTTACCCAGCGGAATCGAGCTGAGAATCCGGTTATTCACCAACACGTTCAAGCTGGATCGTTCCGGCAGTAAGTTGGAGCCATGCTGGAAGGTCAGGTGAATATTGGAAGACGGCAAAATCTTCCAGCCCTTAGGCCGGGTAAAAGCGTAATCCCGCTGGGTTCGGACGGTTTTCAACCGATAACCCTGAGGGTCGCCTAGATGTGCCATGCCAATCCGCAATGATTTTCCGGTGGGTGCTGAAGCAGCAGCATTGCCAGGCGGCGGCGTGACCTGCGCCAATGCAGAGAGCATCTGGATGCCGGGAAGCAAAAGCAGCACAGCCAGGCTGAAAATTGTTGCCCGTTGAAACAGCGAGTATCCGAATATCCGTTTCATTCCCATTCAGTCCTTATGCTTCTCATGCTCAACGTCTCAAAAAGCGGCCAATCAGGAACGGCAGGATAATCAGCGCGAAAAATGCCGCTACCAGACCCGCGATAATATTGAACCAGGGCAGGTTTTTCAGCCAGTTCAGCCAATGGCCCCACCAGGAGCCCGCATCTTTCTCTTCCGTGTGGTATTGGATGCCATCAACCGCGTTCAGCCCCGGCGTGATTTTGGAAAGCTGTTGTAAAAAGCCGTTTTGCAGCTGTTCAAACGCCTTGTCCGAGTTAAACAGTTTGGCAATCACGTTAAAACCAGCCGGATCCACAGAGGTGAACACACTGATCACCCGATTGCCCTGACGGTATTGCTCCAAACTGGCCCCCTGGGCAAGCTCCATCAGCTCACTGAGCACTTTTCCGTTCGGCTCCGGCAGTTCCAAGAGGGACCAAAGATTCAAACCGCCTTTTTTCCAAGCCAGTCGGGCCCCATCCGGCAGCTTCCAGGATAAACCCGCAGGCTGAAACACAACCAGGTTTTTATCGCCTGGTAAACCAGCGTCACCCATACTCAACCCGAAGCGAAGGTCCGTATCCGCCAGCGTTGCCCGCCCCAAACGGGTTGTAAAGCCCAACATGGCGTTTAACAGCTCAGCAGATGGGTTATTCGGTAAAACCAGATGCAGATTTTGTAGATGATCTTCCTTGGAATAAGGGTACATCGTGCCGTTCAACAGGCCAACATCGGGCAAACCGGATTTTCCGCCTTCCACGCGGATTTGAGAGTCATCCATGATTTTGCCCCAGGCGTTATCTACATAGTTATCCACGCACCAGCCGTATTTCTCCGGCATTAGGTGGAATTGCGCCACCAGATTATTGCGCGTCCGGACTAGCTCGTGAGAAATCGGGACGCTCACCCGCTTTCCTTGCTCTCCTGCCGGGTTGGTCAGCGGAATATTCCCGATGGAAACGTCATTCATCCGCAATTCCAGCGAGGAAAACTCCGGGTTAAGATTCGGGCTGTAGCTCAGGTTCAAGTCCAGCCAAAGTTTGCCTCCCTCACGGAAATCATTCACCACTGGCACATGGTATGTAATGGGCGGCGCATTGATTTTATGGACTTCTTCAATCCCAAAACCCAGTTCCCGGAAGGTTCGCGTGTGACTCTCGATATACCGCGGCACTTTGGCGCTGCTGCTTCCCGGCGGAGACCAGCCTTCCGGCACCGCAACCGAAACACCGGACAAATCAGAGATTTTCGGGCGTGTTGTCAAATACTGCGCCGCTTTAAAGACAGCCTGATCGCTATTCCCACTGACAACCAGCACGGCCTTCGCGTTTGAGTCCGGCGCACGGAAGAATAAAATCACACCCTGTTCAGGCGATAATGCTTGCCCGGTCCGCCGGTTCACCCATTGTCCGCCTTGCAGCGCAAAATCTCCGAACGCACTTTGGAAGCGCAGCACATCCGGAATGTGATCGGGCGTTCCTACAAAAACCAGATGTTCATCACTCGGCCCAGCAGGGTTGCCAAACGTCAGCCGACTGAACAGCTCATGCTGTTGAGCCTCTTGGGCCAGGTGCGTATTGATATACGCGGCAGCCTGGAACTCCCGGGCAGAAGCATTGCGCCCCATGACAAAATGAACCTTTGCCGGGCTATAGGTCAGGTGATCAATCACCGGATACGGGTATGTGTTGAGGTTCACCACCGGGGCCGTAGGCGTATAGTCGAAAACAATTTGAGTGGCCGGCAGAATTTGCGTCCACAGCGATTTATCAAGCGGATCCTCGCATTTATCCGTATAGTGCTGCTCCACCCGGAAGGTCAGAGTGTTGAAATCTTTTAAGAGCGCAACAGGCAAGGGCAAGGTCAAGCGGGTGCCAGTCGCATTCTCACGGGTCAGAGGTGTGTGAGAAATCACCTTGTCATTCACAATCACCTGCAGCCAGGAACGATTGGGAAGCAGTTCATGCGAGTGCTGAAACTCCACCAGAATACGGCTGGAGGGTGAAATCTGCCAGGTTTTGGGCTTGGTAAAAGTAACCTGGTACTGAGATCGCACCGTCGGCAGCAGAATCACATCATGCACATGCAGGCGTTCCAGCGGCACCGCCTCGATCACAGCCCAAGCTGGCGCCCCCACGGTCAAAAGCAGCCCCCACAGCAGGGCAAGCGACAACAGACCACGAATCACACTCAAACCAGGACGACGCCTCACCGACACTTTCACTCTCCACATTCGGGCTACATTCCCAGCCCCAACCACTGGTTTTGATTATATCGAATTTTCACACCCTGGGGATGCTCATCAGACAGTTACCCCATCACAGTCCTCCGGTTGGAGGAGGGACGTCTCCAAAGATTCTCTTTTGCAGGTGAATGCTGCCTAATGAGGCAGTGGACGTTTGTGAAACGTCCACGTCGTATAATGGGTTCATCTTTCCATCAAGATGAGGAGTGACTCCTATGAGCCGCAAAGTATTAATGGTCATTGCACCCGATCAGTTTCGTGACGAAGAATTATCGGTTCCCCGTAGCGCATTCCAGGCGCAAGGCTGGCAAGTGGATGTCGCCAGCACCCGCACTGGCGAAGCAAAAGGCATGCTGGGCGCTGTAGAAAAAGTTGAAAAAGACTTAAACACGGTCCTCAATAACGTTTATGATGCCGTCGTGGTCGTGGGTGGCATGGGTTCTCCCGAATACCTTTGGAACGACGCCAAGCTACACGGTATTTTGCAGGCGCTTCACCAACAAAAGAAGGTCATTGCCGCCATTTGCCTGTCCGGTGCGGCACTCGCCAAAGCAGGCCTACTCAACGGCAAGCAAGCCACCGTGTGGGAAGCGCCAGAGTCCCTGCAAGCATTAAAAGAAGGTGGTGCTCAATATACCGGCCAGCCTGTGACGGTTGATGGCAACATCGTAACCGCCAATGGCCCGGAGGCCGCCCAGGCTTTCGCGGAAGCCGTCATTGAACGCGTGAATGCGCTAATCCCCGCATAAAAATTTATCCCTAAACACAAATCGTCCTCTCTTGTTAGAGGACGATTTGTGTTTAAGCGACTGCCTTAGAGATTTTTCAAGTCTATTTCGCGTTTACACAGCACCTATCGTAATGAACAAGGAACGACGCCCCCCGTTATCGCAAACGCGCTCTATTGGGGTTTCGTTTAAAAATTCAGGCGAATGAACTTCCGCTTGCCGACCTGTAGCACAACGGAGTCGCCTGTAGCGCGCTCAAGCACGGCATCCACATCGGACACTTTTTCACCATTCAGCTTGACGCCACCACCCTGAATCAAGCGGCGAGCTTCATTACGACTGGGAGCCAGCCCATGTTCCACCATCAAAGCGGCAACCAGATGCCCCGTGCCGGCTGCAACGGCAACTTCCGGCATCTCATCCGGGATATCCCGTTTCTGAAACTTGGTGATAAACGCCTGTTCTGCCTGATCGGCCGCTTCGCTGTCGTGATACTGTGCAATCAGATATTTAGCCAGATGCATTTTGATATCCCGGGGATTGAGTTCGCCCCTTTGAATTTGTGCAACCTGTTCCTCAATCTGTTGTTCATTCAACAGCCCCAGCAGCAATTCATACCGCGGCAGCAGCTCATCCGGAATCGACATGAGCTTTCCAAACATGTTTTCCGGGTCATCCGTCAAATTGATACAGTGATCCGGGTACGACTTGGACATTTTGATTTTGCCATCTGTGCCTTCCAAGAGAGGCATCAGCAGAACCATTTGAGGATCGCTTTTCCGGCCATACGCCAACTGCAATTCACGCCCCATCAGGTTGTTAAAGCGTTGATCGCTGCCGCCTAACTCGATATCCGCATCAATCACCACGGAATCGTAGCCCTGCATCAGCGGATAAAATAGTTCATGCAGCGAGATGGGGCGATTTTCCTTCAGGCGGTTGGCAAAATCTTCTCTAGCCAAAATCTGTGCCGCAGTCACTTTGGCTGCCAGCTTCAGGAAATCGGCCAACTGCATTTTGCTGAGCCATTCACTGTTCCGGACCACCTGGGCTTTGCGCACATCAATGACCTTACCCGCCTGATCCAGATACGTTTGCGCGTTGATCTGTATCTCTTCTTCCGTCAGCGGGGGACGCGTCACACTACGACCTGAGGGATCGCCTATCATGGCCGTGGCGTCCCCGATAATCAGGATGGCTTGATGGCCTAAATCCTGAAAGGCCCGCAGCTTTTTCAGGACAACCGTATGCCCCAAGTGCAAATCCGGACGGGTCGGGTCCAAACCCAACTTCACGCGAAGCGGGGTAGACGTTTCTGCCGCTTTTTGCAGCTTCTTTGCCAGCTCGGCAACGCCACCCGGTAGTAACTCACCGCCACGGCACAGCGATTGCGCCTGCTCCAGAAAGATTTTTTCAACACCAATAGGGGATACAGAACTCATAGCCAGATAATGCTAACACAAAACAGACGGGCTATTACACAGCCGCCCCAACCATCAAACCGCACAAAGCCACAAGGCTTTCCATAGTGCCCAAGCCTGATTTTGCAAATAAAAACCCGCCAGAGGCGGGTAAACTTGTCTGAGTCGAGTAAGTCGGTAGAAGATGTCGAGAAATCTTTTTTTGCGGAGGGATTGTTCCCTTGTGATTGCATAAAAACAAGCTGCTTAAATTCGATGTTATTTTGTGAAGAAATATTAAGACCACGTCCTCTCCTTGTTTGTCTTATCCTGACACTTAAAGGAAGGACTCGCGGGTATGAGCACGCTCTTGTCAGACACGGCGCAGCGCTTGATAGAAGCCCAGGAAAAGGCCAAAGCACTGTTTGACGCTGTGGAGCACCAAGGACTTATCCAGCCAGGCCGGATGGAATCTGAAATCAATCAGGCCATTTACGATCTTGCCTTTGAGATGTTTGGTATCCGGAAATACTGGCATAAACGCATCGTTCGCGCAGGCATCAATACGCTATACCCCTACCGCCATAACCCACCGGATCTGGCCGTACAGGCGGACGACATCGTCTTTCTGGATTTTGGCCCTGTTTTTGAAGATTGGGAAGCGGATTTTGGACGGACTTACGTCTTGGGCAATGACCCCGTTAAGCACAAACTAAAGCGGGACA
Source organism: Oculatellaceae cyanobacterium (assembly GCA_036702885.1). Lineage (GTDB taxonomy): Bacteria > Cyanobacteriota > Vampirovibrionia > Vampirovibrionales > Vampirovibrionaceae > DATNQC01. Next base: position 8,850 of record DATNQC010000388.1, read on the forward strand.
CCGAACGCGCGTTTGAGGTCGGTTGCCAGTATTACGCGCAACACCGGGATACAATCACCGGACGCGCATTCTTCCAATACATGCAGGATTTGGCAAAGCAGGCGGGATGGGAATTTGGCGGTCCCATCGCAGGGCATATCGTCGGTCGTTTTCCGCATGAGCGCATTGAAGGAGATGAACGCAAGCATTACAT
>DATNQC010000390.1:0-2395 GCA_036702885.1 Oculatellaceae cyanobacterium
GAAGCTAGACTCAGCAGGAAACGAAATCTGGTCGAAGACGGATGTACCATATGGGCAGGGCATAGCCGTAGACAGTGCAGGAAACGTCTATGTGGCTCACGATGTGAACACCGGAGGAAAAGCCGTTCGGAAGTTGGACGGGAACAAATATTTCCAAATTGTGGGGTGAGCAGAGTTGAAATTCGTGGGGAATTTTATCAAGGATGAGAAAGGTCTGAGGGTTGGATTTATACATCACATGCCTTTTGATTCCCAACACGGCATGGGAAAAACGGAACAGGAGTTGCTGCAAATAGGCGCACTGGTAGACGACATTCCAGAGCCGGAACAGATTGAAGGAAAGGTACCTGTTCTATACTACAATCCGCAAACAAACAGTGTGTATTATGAGTACGTTGAACGCCCGTTAACTGAAGAAGAGAGAATTGCACTACTTGAACAGGCTCTAATTGAACTAACTATGCTTTTAGGAGGGATAATTGATGTTCAATGAAAATAGTGCAATCGTCCAGCTCTGGGTTCGGTATATCAGGGAAGGGAAATATACTCGGGAGCAAGTCCCGAATCTATCAAATTTGCGTGAGATGGTATTTGCCGTGCTTGATGCACAATAGACTAATTATGCGTAATAACGCCGGAAGGCGTATTTTTTATGCCCGGGCCAGCCCCGGGCTTTTGCAGTCCATCTGGAAGGAGGATGGGAATGGACATGAGCGAAAAAATTGCATATTTGGAAGTGCAGCAGGCTCGGTTAGACGAAAGGGTTTCAGATTTAGAAGAATGGCGGAAAAAGACGAACGGACATTTGGAGCGGATTGAAAATAAATTGAACGGTATAGGGTGGGGAATAGCGGGAATTTTAGGCGGCGTGGTGGTGCAATTGTTTTTGAGGTTAGTGGGGCGGTAATTCGGAGGTGATTGATAAGATGAACCTTCGAAAGTTAATACTCACGCAAAACGACTGCTATAAGGCAGGTAAAAAAATCAAGGTCAAAGGCATCATGGTCCATTCAACCGGTGCGAACAATCCATATCTAAGTAGGTACCTAGCGCCGGATGACGGTCTAATCGGTCCAAACAAATACAATAATCACTGGAACCAACCCAGGCCGGACGGCCAGCAAAAGTGCGTCCACGCTTTTATTGGCAAATTGAAAGACGGAAGCATAGCTACTTATCAAACCCTCCCCTGGGACCATCGGGGTTGGCACGCTGGAGGCAAGGCTAACGATACTCACATCGGCTTTGAGATCTGTGAGGATGGGTTGACAGATCCAGTATATTTCAACAAAGTATACCAGGAAGCCGTGGAGTTTTGTGCCTACCTTTGCAAGATATTCAACATCAAGCCTGAAAAACCATGGCTCATATGCCACAGTGAAGGGTATCAATTAGGAATAGCAAGCAACCATGGAGATGTAATGCATTGGTTCCCACGCCATGGTAAAAGTATGGACATATTTCGAGCGGATGTGGCCAGGAAGTTGGCCGAAGGATTTACCTCGCAAACAACACCAAAACCCGAAACGCTTTACAGGGTGCAGGTGGGGGCCTACAGTCAAAAATCAAATGCAGACGCACAGGCAGCCAGATTGAAGGCTAAAGGTTACGATACTTATATTGTTGTAGCTGGAGGGCTTTATAAGGTTCAGGTAGGAGCCTACAGCCAAAAAGCAAATGCCGAGGCCATGGCCAAGAAGCTGAAAGCTGACGGTTTCGATTGCTTTATAACAACTGAAGCGGGAACGCCGGCGGGGAATGCAACGGATCCTGCTCCGGAATTAAAAGTAGGATGCAAAGTAAAGATAAAGAGCACGGCCACAAAATACAGCACCGGCCAGGTGATACCCAACTGGGTCAAAGGAAACACGTATACGGTGCAGAAAATCGGCAACGGAAGGGTTCTACTAAAAGAAATTGTGAGTTGGGTAAATACAAGCGACATAGAAGTAGTGGGATAGGAGGAGGTGGTTAAATAGATGGAAGAGCTTTCGGTGAAAGACCTAGAACGACTGCTCAAAGAGAAAAAGAAGGCGGAGAAAGGTGGAAGATTTTCAAAATTTATTGTGTCTCTGGTAATCTTGCTTAATATTGCTTTTACTGTAGCAGTGCTATTTATTTTCTATCGAATCGGAGTTGAGCCAACTGCCCTTATAGCAGCCTGGTTCGGATTTACGACAGCGGAATTATGGGCGTTGGCCGGCATAAAGAAAAAAGAAATTGATAGACAAAACGACAGGGAGGGAATGTAGTGACAGAGTTTTGGAGGCAAAAACTCACGTCCAGGAAATTCTGGGTAGCCGTGGCAAGCGCGGCTTTTATTATTTTATCGGAAGGGCTAGGATTGAATATCGACAGCGAACTGTACTGGAAGCTCGTGGCCTTGGCGCTCGGC
>DATNQC010000396.1:0-2356 GCA_036702885.1 Oculatellaceae cyanobacterium
ATGTAAAAGCTTACGATGATATCCGCAAGCTGTTTGCAGAAACCCGTAAAGCAATGGTGATGGGCATCACCCCTGGTCATTTCTCCTTCAATACGCCAGGCGGACGCTGCGAAACCTGCGAAGGTCTGGGCACGCTGAACATTGACATGCAGTTTATGGCGGATGTGGTCATTACCTGCCACGATTGCCAGGGGCGGCGTTTTAACCCCAACGTGCTTTCCATTGAGATAGATGGACGAAACATCAACGACATTCTGAATATGACCGTGGATGACGCCATTACGTTTTTCAAAAACCACCGCAAGATTCTGGGCAAGCTGCGGCCATTGCAGGAAATCGGCCTGGGATATCTCAAGCTGGGGCAGTCCACCTCCACCTTATCCGGAGGAGAAGCCCAGCGGTTGAAACTTGCCAGTTATCTGCCCAGTGGCTCGGAACAGTCAAAGGATCAATACCTGTTTCTCTTTGATGAACCCACAACCGGCCTGCACATGGCGGATATCGCCCTGCTGGTGCAAGCGTTCCGCCGCTTGCTGGCTGCGGGGCATTCACTGATTGTGATTGAACACAACATTGATTTCATTGCACAGACGGACTACATCGTGGATCTGGGGCCGGAAGGGGGCGATGGCGGAGGCCACATTGTGGCAGAAGGCCCCGTAGCGGATGTGATGGCTTGTGAAAGCAGCCATACAGGACGCTTCCTCAAAAAACGCCTACTGCAAACCGTGGCTGGAGGCTAAAGTTTGCCTGGTTTGATCCAGAGGATGATGCTCACTCTTAGCGAGATTTGTATAATAAAGCCATAGACTTGTAATGGACTTTTCGGAAGGAGTGGTTTGAGGCATGACGTCTTCTGCCAATGTCGATTCCTCATCGCGTTATCGGGACGAAGCGGGGCAATTTCTGTCTGTAATGGGGGAAGTCGCCTCGGAGCTTTGCCTGGATTATTCCAAGGAGAGTCTACAGCGTCTGGATCAGTTCATCAGTGACAACTTTGAACCGGTTGGATCCAAAGCCATCGCAGACAGCCTGCTACAGGGCATCGGCTGCTATCTGGGGGAAGTGATTATCCGGAACCTGGGCGGCGAGTGGGACGAAAGCGGCAAACCGGAAATCGTGGGCCTAAGCACGCTGCCACCCATCCAGCCCATTGAAAAAGCCCACCAGCGCTTCCAGAACGGACGTCAGGATTCCTTGGCCTGGTATTATCATTCACTGGCGAAAAAGGCGTATGAGATGGAAGCCGCCAACAACCCACCCCAAAACAATGAAGGCGGGCTGTTTGGCTTTCTGTCCAGTCTGTTTAAGAAGTAACTGCTGCTGAAACAATCGCCTCCCGAACGATTGGTATCGCTCATAACGGCTTTGGAGCAACCATCGCAAGCGCAAGGCAAACCGGCTGGGGAGATTCTTGCATCTCACCCGCGAGAAAATGCAGCTTTGCCTGACTGAGCAGACTCCATGAGCTGGATTTCAAGATACCTTGAGACAAGCGGACATTTCATTGGCGTTTTGCGGGTTTCCTGCTATGCTACTGTTGTGGTTGCAGAGAGTCAGGATACGGTATGGGAGAGTTTGTCAGGGTTGAGGTTGCAAGCGGCGTCGCGCGGGTTTGTCTGAACCGGTCTGAACTGCACAATGCCTTCAACGAGATCATGATTCAAGAACTGAGCGAGACTTTCGCATCCCTGCACAAGGATGCCCAAGTGCGCGCGGTAGTGCTGGAAGGCGTTGGGAAGTCCTTTTGTGCCGGGGCCGATCTCCACTGGATGAAAAAAATGGTGGACTACACCTTTGAACAAAACGTGGAGGACGCGCAAGAACTCTCCAGAATGCTGAAAACCATTTATCACTGTGGAAAGCCGGTCATTGCCAGGGTGCATGGCGCAGCCTTCGGTGGCGGGGTCGGATTGATTGCCGCCTGCGACATGGCCATTGCGGTGGAATCCGCCACATTTTGCCTGAGTGAAGTCAAGTTGGGCCTGCTGCCCGCGGTAATTTCTCCGTTTGTGCTGAAAAAAATCGGAGAAGCCGCCGCCCATCGATATTTCCTGACCGCTGAGCGCTTTTCCGCACAGGAAGCCTACCGCATTGGCCTGGTTTCTGAAGTTGTTCCGGACGAAGCCGCTTTGGATCAAAAGCTGGACAGCATTCTACAGGCAATTCAAGCGAATGGTCCAGAAGCCATCGCCTTCTGCAAGATCCTGATTGACAAGATTTGCCCCTTTAACTGGGATGGCGCCGTGGACATTACCACCAAAATGATTGCCGAACGCCGTGCTTCCGCCGAAGGGCAGGAGGGGATGCGGGCATTCCTGGAAAAACGTCTCCCAGTCTGGGTGCAAAACAGCGG
>DATNQC010000400.1:0-3054 GCA_036702885.1 Oculatellaceae cyanobacterium
CCCTCCATTATGGGGATACCTCCGTTTGATGGATCTGCCCCCAAGCGTTCAAAAAAGACTGTAGAAAACTGCTCGGATGTCAGTTGCTCCCCCCGCTCAGAAAGCGCAATGGCTAGACCAGCCCGTTTCAGGTATGGCAAAATCCGCTCCCCTTCCCTGTCCATAATTTGCGCATCCGTCTTGGATGGCAAAATCGGCTCATCCGCCACCTCAACAAAAGACACCTTGGCATACGGTTTGAGCCGCTTTAAATAGTCGTCAATACCGGCTTGCAGGTATGAAAACCCGCCCTTGAGCTTGCCAACGGTAATAATTTGAATCTGCATGGTAAAATTCGCTCGATGTCAAACCCTTAAGTTACCATGCCGGTCAATTCATCAGAAACTTTTATATTGCCCAAGGCAATTTCCGGCCTCAATGATGGCCCTGCGGCTGGACAAGCAATGCCTCACCTCTATGTCCACTTGATTCCCAGATACCAAGGCGATATGGAGGACCCCACTGGTGGCGTGCGTGGCGTCATCCCTGAAAAGCAAAAGTTCATAAAAGATGCACCGCCCTCTCCTGAAGAAGAGGAATTCTTCCAAATACTGAGGAAGAACGACTAAACTTTTCAGCGTCTGAGCTGGCATTCAGGCGTTTTCTGCTAAGATAAGCGGTATGAGCACTACCGCACAGCCTGCTGTCAATGAAGCGCGTTTATTGCGCCTTTTCCTGGAAATGGTAAAAATTGACAGCCCAAGCGGTCAGGAAGACGCTTTACGGGAAGCGCTGATAGGATGGCTAAAGCCCTATGCCCTAGATTTTCGGGTAGATCAGGGCGGCAACCTCATTGTGGAGGTGCCAGGTCACCATTGCTCCCATGATCGGATCCTGGTGCTGTCCGGTCATATGGATGTTGTGCCGCCCTGCCATAATATCCGTCCGATTGTGGAAGAAATCGACGGAGATAAGCTGATCACTTCAGACAATACAACCGTTTTGGGCGCCGATGATAAATCGGGTCTTGCCCCGATTCTGGAGGCAGTGTTTCTTGCCATCGAAAACGGTTTACCACGTCCCAAACTGCGATTACTCTTCACCACACGGGAGGAAACCTGCCTGGGCGGCGCTAAAGAACTGGATGATGCTGCGCTCAAGGCCGATTTCGCGCTGACCTTGGATCATACGGGGAAGCAAGGCGTCATCATCAATGAAGCCCCGACCTACATTGAATTTGAAATCGAGTGCTTCGGCAAAAGCGTCCACGCCGGCATCATGCCGGAGCAGGGCATCAATGCCATTACCTTTGCCGCCAAAGTCATTGACGCCCTCCATTTAGGGCGAATTGATGCCGATACAACCGCAAACATCGGTTTTTGGACCGGCGGCAAAGCCACCAATATTGTTCCAGACAAATCCATCCTACGCGGCGAACTGCGCGGGCATAACCCGGCTGTTCTGGAGCGGGAGATTCAGCATATCCAGGACACGCTCGCTCACATTTCCGCAGAAATACCGGGCACACGCTATGAATTTCGGCATCAGACCTCATTTGAAGGCTACCGCCTGCCACAAGAACATCCGGACGTGCATCGGGTGGTCGTTGCAGCGAAAAAAACCGGCCTGGAACCACAGTTCATCCGTACCAATGGCGGCAGCGACAACAATATTTTTATGAAACGCGGCTTGCCGGGCGTCGTTTTAAGCGCTGGCTATATGGAGCCGCACTCGCTGAAGGAGCGTGTCCGCCTGAGCGAGATGGTTTTATGCACCCGATTTTTATTGAACGTAATGGAAACTTTTGCCCGTGACTGAAACACTGAACGAATCCCCTTGCCCGCTTTCTGAAAAAACCTTGGAATCTCGCATCATTTATGAAGGCAAAGTCGCAAAACTCCGTGTGGATAAAGCATTACACCCCAGCGGCGCAACCGTTGAGCGAGAAGTGGTTGAGCACCCAGGCGGAGTGACGGTTTGTCCTATTCTGGATGATGGACGTATTGTCTTTGTCGAGCAATGGCGCTACCCGCTCGGCAGAACCTTGTTAGAACTACCCGCCGGCAAACTGGATTGGCATGACGGAGTGCCGGAAGACCCACTGGATGCCGTTCGTCGGGAATTATGGGAAGAAACAGGGTACGAGGCTGACGATTGGCAAGAAATCACCACCCTCTTTACAGCGCCCGGCTTTTGCAATGAAAAGCTCTGGCTGTACAAGGCAACCCAACTTAAAAATGGGCATAAAGCTCATCAGCCGAGTGATCACGAGTGGCTGGACATTATTCTGTTAACGCCAGAAGAGGCATTCCAAAAGATCCGCACACGGGAAATTGTGGACGCCAAAACAATCACGCTGCTTTGCCTGTGTTTCCCCGAGCAGATTCGGAGCTAAGGTCTGATATTACGAACCGGTGCTCACGGGCATCATCATCACCTGCGGCCCAGTTGTCTGGCTGCCTTTTGGATTCTTCCAGCCATGTGCAGCCGCAAAAGCAGCCCGCATAGAGGCAGAAATTGCAAAATACACAGGAATCGTAACTAGCTGAGAACCTGGCAGCCAGGCAGTGGCAATGGTAATCAGGGTCCCAATAGCCAAATCAGCTAATATCTTGGTTGGGCTGAAAATGGCTTTAACCGCCGCACTCAGTGCAGATTTTGCACGTTCAGCCGGGGAGAACGATTCAGCGGGCCGCTGAAGAATAAACTGATCCCCTTCATTGACAGAGTCTTTTTGGCCAAAACGCAGTCCCGTAGGAGATGATGCAACCTGCGCTGCTGGAGGTTTGGTTGCGCCAAAAGAAACAGATAATGTCATGAGAAAGATCCCTTGCAATTGTTATGCTGCTCATATAAAACCGCTCAAACAAATTTGATGCTAAGAATGTCGTTTTAAAACAAAAAGCCCCTCGATCGAATTCGAGGGGCTTTTTTAGAACTTCCTACTGGTTACTCAGCTTTTCTGCAACTTTTGCCGGATTCCGAACGCCTTTGAGGAACCGCAGTGTAGCGCCAATGCCCATCCCTGCCGGAATAACCAAAATTTGCGGACCGGGAATGATAGCGGCAGTCGGC
>DATNQC010000446.1:0-8748 GCA_036702885.1 Oculatellaceae cyanobacterium
GGGTGGCGCGAACCGCATCAAAACCATAATCCAGTAGAGAAGCGGCCAGTTTTTCCGCCTGAGCCGGAAACGCAGTTTGAATGAGCACGGAGCCAGGCTCATCCAGACGGCCCGGTGATCCCGGAGTCGTGCTGCCGGACAGGAACGCGGTTAAATCCTGAAACTTTTGATGTTCGCTGAGAAGCCGCTTGACCTGAATTTCAACGGAATCGATGGAGGGCGAACACTGGATGAATTGATAATCCCGAAAATTCAAGCGGCTGCTGAGTCTTTTCACCTGCTCCGGCGGTAAAGTGGGAATCATCAAGACGATGGGTGGCAGGCTGCCAAGTTGTTGCAGACCTTGTTCATACAATTTTGTGTACAAAACGTGGCCCGGCATGTCGGGCAGCAGGCGTTCCGCCTCTTCAATAGCCACAAAGTTGATGGGATGATGGACCAGTATTTCCAGAAAAGTCAGGCTAATGAAGCGTTCCGGTGTAATATACAGAATGCGGACCCGGTTATGGTTGATTTCTCTGTGAAGCATGCGTTCCTCATGAGGCATTTGGGTGCCATCGAGTACTGCTACGTCGGGAAAGCCAAGTCCGGCCAGCCGGAATGCTTCCAGGTTTCTGCGGATTTTAGAGGCATCATGGCAAACCACAACCGACAAGCCCTGACTGATCAGGCCGGTCAATGAATATAGGGAAACCGTCGGGTAATCCAGCGGGAAAGACGCAATCAAGTTCCGTCGGTTCAGGACGGCATCCAAAAAACGTTTTTGGTCTGTGTCTTGGGGAGGCGCTTGCCTAAAAAAGTTGGGATTGCGCATGAACATCAATATATCGTATCAAACCGGGAATAGAATCGTGGTATCATCAGCCACATAGCGTGCCTTTTGGCGGGTTGGACCATGACTGAAAAGAAAAAGAACGATAACTCCAAGTACAATCAGCTGGATGACAGTCAGCTCAACTGGCTGCATATCCTGTTTCAGTGGATTAATATCCGCATCCTGAGTGTGTACTTTCGGCTGAAGTATGACTTTCACGTTCATGGGCGGGAGCATAAACCCAAAGGGTTACAGTCCTACCTGATTGCCTGTAACCACGTTTCTAGTGCCGATCCGCCGATGGTTGGCGTTGCGATTGACTTTCAGCCAGTGTCTTTTATGGCGAAGGTGGAGCTTTTTCAAAATTACTGGATGCGGACCTACAACTGGTGGGTTGCAACCTTTGCCGTAAACCGGGAAAAACTGGAGCTATCCACGGTAAAGTCCGCCCTCAAGGTGCTGAAACATGGTAAATGGGCGCTTTGTATCTTTCCGGAAGGGACGCGCAACAAGGAGGGCAAGATTAAAGAGGCCAAGCGGGGTGTGGCATACTTTGCCCAATCCGCCAAAGTGCCCATTATGCCCATGTCTATTACGCATACGCCGCCCCCACCTAGTAAAAAAGGCAAATTACGGGTGGATATCCGGATTGGTCCGATGATTCCTTATGATCCGAACGTGAGCATTGACGAACTGACTCAAAAGGTTCAGGCGTCGATTGCCACTTTGATTGAAGAAGCAAAAAGCGATCAGTGCCAAACGGAACCCCCTGCCTTAATTGGGAAATCTTAACGCATTTTGAAGCCTTGCCGCACGTTGAAGCGGTGGTGAGGCTAACAACAATCCGTACCCGTTGGTTTTTATGCATTTGAGTCCGGATAGTACCGGGCCTTGTTGTTGACACAATTTTGAGATTAGCTGCTAGATGAGCTATCCCGTTTTGCAAGTGGGGCCTGCTGGTGTTCCCGGATACCAGGCAAGTCCAGTCAGCGCGACCCAGGCATCTCCTGGGCGTTCGGTCTATGCCTTTGGCGGGTTGAATGCGCTGGATCAGTTCGAGCGCGCGCTCACCGAAGCCAATCCTCGGGTGACATCTTTTGAAGCCTTTCGGCTCCGGCTTCGTTATCCTCGTCTGAGTCGACGCTTGCAGAATAATCCGTCTCCCATGGGGGTGGGGGAAACGCCCATCCAGCAACTCAAAATGTATGACGTGATCCGGAAAGCATTGGATGGTAAGGCAAAGCGGCAATTTGATGATTTGCTGAAAGAAGGGGTGCTGACCGCGACGGACACGGATAACCGTCATAGCACCTTGTACCAGTTGTACAGTATGCTGACGACGCCCAGAAGCCCTGGATACGATGCGCCGACGCTGGTTCGGGAGACGGTTGAAATTCTGCATCAGCCTTATGCCATTACGCAACGATTTGAGCCACTGTCTGAAAACGCGACCCAGCAGTTGCTTCAGCTTTATAATGCTCCTTCCGGGAAGTGGGTTCCGGGCCAATCGGTCAAACCCTTGACCCCGGAAGCGCTCAATGTCACGAATAGCGCAACTTGCGTCTCCTCCAGCGTCATGTACTACATGGCGGATAAAAAGCCGGGGGAACTGGCCCGACACCTGAATGAACTGACCAGTCCAATGAATGCCTTCCATGAAAAAGTGAAACTCTCCGAATTATCACCGGATAATCCTCAGCAGGCATTTGAGATGCTGAAGGAGCGTCAGGTTCCCTACTATATTTCTGGTCCTGATGAAGTGACCGTCAAAATCGAGAATCCGCCTGCCGGAATTATTCGGGCCATGGACAGTCAGGATATGCCCACGGGCGGGCAGTATCGAAATGCCATTCAGGCGGCGTATCAGTCTGCACTAACTTATCTTGCTACGCGGTCCTATGATCCGGCTACGGATTACCGGGATTCGGATGTCCCTGGTGAGCGCAGCGTAGGGCTGACTGAAGACGAAAAGAGCTTTATGGAAAGCATTATCAAGGACAATGGCGGTACGCAGTCCATCACCTACCAGGTTGTGAATGGTAAAGCCAATCCGGCTCCAGGTGAGGAAGGTTCTCCCTACCTCTATGGTTATTTCCGGTCTTTCCAGCAAATGACCAGTGATATATTGGCGTCTTTGAAAATGGGCGAGCCGGTGATTATTGGTATCACCAATCCAGAAGAAGACGGCAACATCGGCAATGGTGGGCATGAAATCACCATTACGGGGGCTACCCTGGATCAAAAGACCGGAGAACTGAAGTTTATCGTTGCGGATAGTGATGATGGCGTGCCGACCCTGGTAGTTCGCAGCGCGCGGGAGCTGATTCCTCGTATCCATCACGCCGGTTTCCCTGCCAAATTGGCACGGGAGATTCAGCAATCCATTCAATCTTCCAACAGCTATTTTGTGCCGGATGCCACGGATGCAGCCTATTTTGATGTTCTGCCGGTGCAAAGAGGGCCCTATCCGCAAGATCCGCCTGCATCACCACCGTCAGCAGCGCCGACGTCGTCACCAACAACACCTATGGCTATCGCCAATCAGGCAGTTACACCGGCGGCTGTCACTGGATGTCGGTTTTGGTGAACATGCCTGGTACAGCCCCGACTCAAGGGGGTATGCCCAGCTAATTCCAAGGATGCTGAGCCTATCGTCCTAAGCCGGGTTGTAACCCACGGATGGCGAAGGGGTTTTTGTCGGAATCGCGTGCGCGATCAATATCACCCGTATCCAGCAACTCTTGGCGATGAGTGTCTTTTTGCGTGTAAATATCGCCCAACGTGGTCAGCTGATTGAACAATTGGGGAGACATGCCGGGAACCATCGGTAGAATCGGCGCTCCATTCGCGGCTTTTTTCTTGGCCAGCACCAGGGCATTGGTTTCCGCCCTACGGCCGGTGGCATCAATCAGGTTTAAGGGAGTCAATGCGTCATCTGTGGGGCCTGCGGCAGCATCCACATAGAGAACTTTACCTTCCAGGGAGTCTTCTGCGGGTACAGCCATTTTTAATTCCAAGACACCACTTTCCGGAATCGTGCCGCTGAGAACTTCCGGGGACTTTCCAACCTGGAGCGGGGTGCCATCTGGCAGAAGGTAGCCTGTATTGGAGGGGGACAGGAATATTTTGGCCTGATGTCCGGCTTGGGCGCGAATCACAAACTTTGCTTCTTCTCCCAAAATGAGGCGTACCGGCAAATAGAGCTCTGTTTTTTTGATGAGCAATGCACTAAGCCGGCTTTGATACTTTTCGGCAAAGGCGTCGGTTGGCAGGCTGGTCAGCAATGACGCTCCCGTCAAAACAGTCAATGCGACTGCCGTCACGCTCCGGGGAAACGCACGATCTTCAAACATCAAGAGCGATCCTTATTCTGTCCCGCTCCATTTTACAGAAAGTCTTTCCTTGCGCCAAGGCTTGTGTTTGAATAGGATACGGTTCAATCAATTTAAAGGGACCACCATGGATTTGCTAGCCGTCGTTCGAGTTCTGCTGCAGATTGTGCAGGTGCTTTCTGCCCTGATGCTGATTGCCTTGGTTTTAATTCACTCTCCCAAAGGTGATGGTATTGGTGCAATTGGTGGAACGGCGCAGCTTTTTTCTAGCCAAAAGGGCGCTGAAGCAGCCCTCAACCGGATTACTGCCTGGACTGCCGGTGTATTTTATGTGGTTTCCTTTGTCCTTGGGCATTATCTCTCTCTCTCATAATCTTGGTAGAACTTGTTCAACGCGAAAAACGGAGCCAAACGGCTCCGTTTTTAAATGCGTTTCTTCGTCGATTAGACTGTTCTCAGCAGATCTTTGAGTACCTGATCCCAGGAAACACCGAGGGCTAGCCGTCCCTTGATTGCCTGAAGATCCTTTTGGGATACTCCAGGGTTTGTGTCATCTGGCGTTTTATAGGCATTTCCATTTTTATCCAGGTTGTCCGTGTTGATGAGGTTTGCCTTTTTGAACTGGTTAAAGGCGTCTTTCATCAACGTGATATTGTCTGCCATTTCATTCAGTTTAATTTTCATTTCTGGAGATAGGGCGGCGTTGGTATTTGCGTAGTGCCTGAGGTCTTCAGCGCTGAGATCATTTCGTTTGCAATCACCAGCATCAATCGCATCGTAATTGTTGATGACGAATTGAACGGTCTCCGCGTCCACATCGTCTAGCTTATCGTTCTCAGTCCGAATGGTATTCACGCGATTCTGATCATAGGTTTGGTTGGAATGATCAGCGAGCTTCCATTGGCCTTGGTTGGGGTGACCCTCAACAGTGCCTTGGTATTGGTATGTTAATGAGCCTTTTTCGTAGTAAATGGTTGCGGTCTTACCATCTGGAGAAACAACCGGCTCTCCCACTTGTGGACCCAAATAATCTGTGGGTCTGCTGCCCTCCTCACCGGTATTGTTGACGCGGTTTACCAGATTCTGGATATTTTGAGGATCCGGATCCCTAGGGTTACTGGTTGTGGTGATGTTTTCCAGTTTCGACGCATCCAATGAAGCCGCCCGGTCTGTGGTAATGGTTTCTTTATTTAAAAGACCCTCACCGTCCAGTTTGAGCTTGTGTCCATCGTTGATAAGGTTAGGATCTTTAATCCCATTCTGTTTGGCGATAGTGTTTTGAATATTGGAAATTTCTGGACCGGCCTCTTTGAGCAATTGCGCGTCGGACTTACCGCCTGCATCCGCGTGGTTTTTCCGGTATACGCCAATGGCGATATCTTGGAGTCCGACCCCGTTATCTACGGTATAGGTGCCGTCCCCGTTTTTTGTAATTTTGTTGGCAACATCATCACTGATTTCTCCGGGACCGCCTTGTTGCTTATTAAGCTCTTTGCGTTTATTACGGGCATCTCCCCAGCTGAGAGACTTAAATTCATCGGTTTGGGTATCAACGGCAGTGCCATCGCCGGCATTGGGGGCGACGTCTTTCAATAGCTCTGGATTGGCGCGTTCGCTATCACTTTTCCGCCGGATTTCAACGCCATCCTTAGAGAATTTATTGTCTCCATCGAAATGGATTTCCGTCTTTGCTCCGGTTGGCTGTCCGTTATCATCAAGCTTCTGCAGATATTGTTTGCCATTTTCCGTAAAAACTGTCACGTTGACGTTATCGCTATTCACAGTGATGTCCAGATCGTCGGCATTGCGCAATGTGACTCCGGAATTGTTTCCAGTGACCTTCACCGTGGTATTGTCGCTGTCCTCGGTGAAATTGACATGGCCATTTGTGCCGGTAATTTCGGCCTGGTTGGCATCGCTATCGTCTTGTGCACTGACGTATGCATCCTTTCCTTTCAGCCGGAATGTATTAAAGTCGCTACCCCCGTCAACGCTGGATTGGGCGTTATCGGCAGTTGATTCAATTTGGTTGTACCGGCTATTTTTCACCGAGTGTTGCGAATCGTTGGAAGTGCCTTCAATGGTAGTTCCTTCCGCATTTTCCAGCGTGATTTTGTTTTTCTTTCCATTGACGTTAACAACGTTGTTTCGCGAGTTTTTGATGGAAGCCTTGTTCATTTCTCCCAGAACCTTGAGGGTATTCTCCAGAGAGCGGGAGTCAGCGGTTACTTCCGTTTCCTTGCCGCTTGCGTGAATTTTATTTTTTTGTCCTTCATCTGTGGCTTTGGCACCGTTTTCAGTTTTATTTTCAACTTTCAGTTCATTGCGGCGCGCTTCAAGTTTTGTTTTGGCGTCCTGTACGGAACGATAAGGATCAATGTTGACCATCTTCTTCTACCCTCTCCTCTACTCTCTCTTCTACTTTCTCTTCTACTTACTCGCAATGCAGAGATGAATAAATCAGACTAAAGGAAATAAAAACAATTTATTGGATGAAATTGACTTATTCTCTTTACTTTCCTAAACAAAACCACCAGCCGATTGGGCGCGCTGGTGGTTTTGGGAAATCACAAAATTCTGGCTATAAGCTGGAAACAGCTTGGTTGCACCGCTCACAGATTTCCGGATGCTTGGGGTTACTGCCGACGGAAGGTTCATACTTCCAGCAGCGGATGCATTTTTGAGCTTCGGAAGGCAGCGCGTAAACCTTCACAGCGTCACTTTGAGCCTGGGCTTGCCATTTGGCGGCCTCAGGAGCGGGGGCGGTGGTGACGATGGAAACGCCCGAAGTAATGAACAGAACCGCCAGTTCTTCAGTGGAAAACTGTTCGAGTAGCTTTCGGGTGTCCTCATTTTTCGGCTGCACGGCCACAACCGCCTCTAACGAGCTGCCAATGTGGCCTTCGGAACGAGGTGTTTCCAAGGACTGGTTGACGGTTTCCTTGATGGCCAGCAGGGCTTCGAAGGTTTCTGCCAGTTGAGGGTTCAAATACGTCTGGTTGACTGCTGGCCATGGCAGCATCACCGCGCTGACGGGCTTTTCTCCATTGACAATCATGCGCTGGTGCTCCGGCAGGCTTAGCCAGATATCTTCCGCCAGGTGCGGCGTGACTGGCACCAGAACCGGCAGGATGACAGAAAGTATCTCATACAGCACGGTTTGAACAGCGCGACGACGCGGTGCATTCGGCGCATCGCAGTACAGGATGTCTTTGGTGACATCAAAGTATAACTGAGAGAGATCCGCCATGCAGAGGTACTGGATTTCGTGGCAGTAGCGATAAAACTCCCACTTCTCAAAGGCATCGGTAATGTTGTTCAGGATGTGATGCAACCGGTGCAGGGTATAGTGGTCCAGCATGGAGAGCTGCTCGTAGGGAATGGCGTCTTTTGCGGGATCAAAATCGTAAAGGTTGCCTAGAATAAAGCGGACCGTATTACGGACTTTCCGGTAGATTTCCGCCATTTGGTGCAATGTATTTTTTCCGATGCGCACGTCGCTAGTGTAATCCACGCTCGCAACCCAGAGACGCAGCACATCCGCACCGTATTCCCGGATCACCGAGTTGGGATCGACCACATTGCCCAGGGATTTGCTCATCTTGCGGCCGTTTTCATCCAGAACGAAGCCGTGTGTCAGTACGCTCCGGTAAGGCGCTTTGTTGTACAACATGACGCTGGTCAGCAAGGCGGACTGGAACCATCCACGGTGCTGATCGGAACCTTCTAGGTACATATCGGCGGGCAAATGCGCCAATTCATCCGAACGTGTTTCTACAACAGCGGTGTGTGAAATGCCGCTATCGAACCACACGTCCATGATGTCCATTTCTTTTTCAAAGGAGGTGCCCCCGCATTGCTTGCAGGTCCGCTCGTTGACAGGCAGGTCAGCCAGGAGTTCATCGGCAGACTTTGCCCACCAGATATCAGATGAATGCGCTTTGAACTGCTTGTACAGCGCATCAATGGTGTGAGGGGTGAGCAGGACGCTTCTGCAATCGGGTTTGGCGCAGTACATTACCGGAATGGGAACGCCCCAGACGCGTTGACGGCTCAAACACCAATCCCCGCGGCCTTCCACCATGCTGTAAATCCGGTTGCGGCCGCGTTCAGGTAGCCATTCCACGGTATCGATAGCTTTTAATGCGTCCTGACGGAACTGTTCAATGTCGATGAACCATTGTTCCGTCGCCCGGTAAATGACCGGCTTGTGGCAACGCCAGCAGTGCGGGTAGCTGTGGCTATATTTGCTTTCATGCAGCAGAGCGCCTTTGGATTCAAGGATTTCCAGCACGGTTTTGTTGCCGATGTGGTACGGAACTCCGACCAGTTCTGGCACCAAAGCTTCGGCTGTAAAGCGGCCCATATTATCCAAGGGGGACAGAATGGGGAGCGGGTTGTCCTTGAACGCGTCGCGGTTGTATTTCTGGACCACCAGATAGTCTTCCATCCCGTGCCCAGGTGCGGTGTGGACAATTCCGGTCCCGGCATCCAGCGTGACGTGATCGCCCAATAATACGGGGCTTCCACGGTCAATGAACGTGTGCCGGGCAACAATACCTTCCAGTTCCTGGCCGGAAAACTCCGCGATGGCTTCAAAAG
>DATNQC010000447.1:0-14002 GCA_036702885.1 Oculatellaceae cyanobacterium
CCATTGACTATTGGGCCAGCCATCTGATTCAAAATGCTGCTTCACAAAGAAAGAAAAAAGCAGTGCTTGCCTGCACTATTGCCATTAATTTGTTCATTCTAGGCTTTTTCAAGTACTGCAATTTCTTCCTGGAAAACGGACACATACTGGCAAAATGGCTGCATCTCAATTGGCCGCTGCCAGAGACGCTGAATATTATTCTGCCGCTTGGCATTTCCTTTTACACCTTTGAAGCCATCAGCTATCTCGTTGATGTCTACCGTGGTCAGCCAGCCGCCCGAAATTGGCTCGATTACAACTTTTACATCATGTATTTTCCCCACCTCATTTCCGGGCCAATTATCCGGTTCGGGGAACTGTGGCCCCAATGTGAAAAAGCGCTGGAAACGCCACGGATTTCTCGCTTCATCAAAGGCCTGGAACTATTGTTATTAGGCGTTGCTTTTAAAGTGCTGATTGCGGATCAAGCGGCAGGGCTGGCCAACCCTTTTTATGCCCATCCAGCCCAAGCAAGCAGCTTGGCGGCCTATGTTGCAGTACTCGCTTTCAGCTTGCAGATTTATTTTGATTTTATGGGCTACACGCACATTGCCCGCGGGGCATCGCTTCTGTTCAATATCGAACTCCCACTCAATTTCAATCATCCATACCACGCTGCCAACATCAGCAACTTTTGGGAGCGGTGGCACATTAGCCTGTCCCGCTGGATTCGGGAATATCTGTATTTTCCGCTGGGGGGCTCTAAAGGCACGTTGCTCCAAACAATGCTCATCCTAACCATCACCATGCTCATCTGCGGCGCATGGCACGGAGCCGGTTGGCATTTTATCGCTTGGGGCGGCTTTCATGGGCTGTTACTCAGCGCGTATCATGCTTACAGAAAATTCAAAAACAAACTAAAAAACCCGCTCTGGAACATCATTTTTCAAAGTCGCCCCTATCATTTGGTTTCCGTTGCGTTCACGTTTCTATTGGTATCTTTCGGCTGGATTCTGTTTCGGGTGCCCCAACCCGGCGATGTCAGCATTGTCATGGGAAAACTCTCCAATCTCTCCGAACTCTACCGTGAAGTACAGGCCGCCTGGGGCAACCCAACCACCCTTTTGCAACTGGAATTACTGGCCCTGATGCTCGCCTGCTGCTTTGCCGGCCCAATAGCGGTTCGCCTGGCGGAAAACAGTTATCGTCCCATGCCTTACTGGGTCAAGGTTCAAGTTTGCTTTTTCATCGGCCTACTGTGCTGGATTGCTGCACACGGCGCCGGCACATCTTTTATTTACTTCCAGTTTTAGGAATCGCCAAACGATTGAATCGGAGCACAGCCCATGCCAACCCCTGCCACACACCCTTTTCTCCCCGCCACCAGCGAGACTTCCCGCATCCGCCTCCTCGGTCACCTCTACGGCGCCTATTATAAAAAACAGGTTCTCTCAGCCTCACAAACCCTGGTAGAGCTTGAAAGAAGGCGTCATGACGAAGCCCAACTGATTGACCTGCTCAAATTCACAGTCGGTAGTTTCACATTGCTGGTGGAGGAAGAAGACCGCTATCGGGTCTACACCTCCCCCAATACCCAGGGTTGTTTTTTACTCCTGGGAGAGGGAAGACCAAGCATCTTCACCAGTGAGCGGGAAGCCTTTACGGAAGCCCTCCGACGCGGGCAGTTCAACCTAAATAAATTTGAGCTGCTTGAAACCGTCTTACCGGACTGGGCTGCCGGCTCCCCACTCAGCACACTCAGCGACCATTGCCAGCGGATTCCAGGCGGTTTTGCCGGAGAAATTCCTAAAAACAGCAACCAGAAATTTAAAGGCTATACCTACCTTTTACAAACACCTGAAGAGGCCGAAGAAGGCCTTTTTGAACACAGTGAAGCATCCTATCAGGAATTTGTGGATCGCCTGGAAGGAACCGTCAGAGTCATTCATCAAGCGTTACCGGATTTGCGCGTCTTGTTTTCCGGTGGGGTGGATTCAGCCTGTGTTGCCATTGCGGCAAAAAAAATTGATGCGAATCCCCAATTAATCGGCACCAGCCAGAATGGCACCGCCAACTCTTATGACTGTTTTGGAGAGTGGTCAGCCATTGAAGTGGTTGGCCAAAAACTGGGATTAGATGTTGAAGTGCTGATCATCGACCGCTATTCCGCGGATTTACGGGCATTTCGGCAAGAGGCAATAAAATGGTCATTCACCAGCATGTGCCGGTGGGACTCCTGGACACCGCTGTTAGCGCTCAAGCATCTTTCCGAACGGGAAGAAAAGCCGGTCGCACTGCTCGGTGGTGAATATATGGACACCGGGCTTGGCATTGGGCATACCAAAATCGGCACCAATTTCAGTTTTTACGATTTCAAGCTCTATGCAGCAAACAACCCTGGAAAATTCAAAAATCAATTGAAAAGTTACCTGAAAGCACGCTGGCCGCATGTGCAACGCCGTTTTGCGTTCACCAAGTTTTACCAGCAAGGGTTGACCAACGAAAACAAGTTATGGCAACGCATCGCCAAAAAGTATCGAAAGTCCAACCAGTCCAATTTCCGGTACTCCGCCTGCCTGGAATATATTTTCTCCACCATGATGCTCAGCTATGTGGATAACGCTTTTTTACCCATCATCCGATCAGGAAAAACCTTGCCACACTTTTTGCGCAACCTGGAACCGGAATATCTGGAGTACAAGGCAGAGCGCTTTCTCAAGCAAGTCATTCCACCTGCCTTATTGGCGCAGCTTCAGGCGAATGACATCAGTTCCGTGGCATTAAACCACATCTTCCGCGTGGCCAACTACTACTTGTACATGACTTCCTATCCACGCCACTATGACAATTTAAACCGCCTCACAGACGTCCGGTTCATCGCAGTGCCTTTTGAAGGGCCTATGCTCAATTTCTTTTTCAACTATCGCTGCGGACTGGAAGCCCTGCAAATTGCCAAAGGTTTTCTGTACCGCTACTTTAAAGAGCATACGGGCTTTGATTATATGGCATTTCGCTACCAGCACGACCGCAAGGCCGTCTTGGCGGAAAAGCAACGGATTCCCACCCCGATTGGCCATCTAGAACCCGTCAATGCAAACGCAGGCAATATCCGGTATCTTTCCAGCCGGGCGGAAGTAGAGGATGTGCTGTTACGCTTATACAATGAACCCATCGTGCTCCGGCAATTTCTGAAGCCAAGCTGCCCGGTCAGTGAATACATTGAGGGACTGCTATTTGAACTAGAGCATGGCGTCGGCAATCTTGAATATCACCAGCTCGCCCGGCTGTATAACCTGGAGATGTTTCTACGGAATGTCGTCCACGAGGCCGGACAAACCGCCCTCAACTGAGCCAGGCAAGTTTTCAGACATTGTTTGAGCATGCCAGCCCCCCCCTATCCCCACCCCGGGGTTAGCTTATCGGCGCGTCTTTTCCACGTAGGATTTTGATATCCCCACGAAAAAGGACGCTTGATATGTTGTGTGCGATTCATTGCACGCTGCTGGCAGTTTGCCAAACACTGTCTCTGTTGCTTCCACTGGGAGCTTCGGTGTATCCCCTCTGCTTGCAAGGACTGGAGCAACTCTGGCTCCAGAAAAAAGTGTAACGGAGGGTTGTCATGGCAGTCCAGCAGGTAACTCGGCCGGATTTGGAGCACCTCTCAACGAATACCGTGCGGGATTCACTGTATGCCTTCATTTGGCGATGGCATTTTTTCGCAGGCATACTCATCGCACCGTTTTTGCTGATTTTTGCCATCACCGGCGGTTTGTTCCTATTTAAGCCTCAGATTGAAAGCGCCTTATACCAGCATGTGGAGCAAGTGAGACCCGCCGTCACCAGCATCAGCGCAGAACAACAGGTGACAGCTGCACTCACAGCATTCCCCGACAGCAAGATAGAAGCCTACACCCCGCCCACCCAAGCGGGGAGAAGCGGTTTGGTTCGACTTATCACGCCAAGCGGTGAAAAACTGACCGTTGGCATCAATCCGCACTCCGGACAGGTATTAGGCTCCATCAATGAAAAACAGCGTCCCATGCAAATCATCCGCAACCTGCATGGAAAACTGCTCCTGGGGCTACCCGGAGAAATGCTCCAGGAGCTTGCCGCATCCTGGGCTTTTATTCTGGTGCTGACCGGCATTTACCTCTGGTGGCCACGCCAGCGTGAGCACTTTTTGACTGCATTGTTCCCCCGCCCCGGACTATCCGGACGGGCGCTTTGGCGGAATTGGCACACCATCACCGGCGTCTGGATTTCCGGCCTGTTGATTTTCCTGATTATCACAGGACTCCCTTGGTCCGTAGTGAGCGGTGACTTGATTCACCGAAGCGCCGGCATGCTTGGACAAGGCATGCCGGATACCGGCGTTAGCTGGGATGGGAGTGGCAGCCGCACCGTGAAATCCATCGTCGAGGATGAGTGGACAACGGAACATGCCCACAAGCTGGCCGGGGAAGGCCATGCCAGCACGTCACACGCAAACACACCCCTCCCATTGCCCCGTGTGCTTCAAATTGCAGAACAGCTTGCACTACCTGCCGCCTTTGAAGTCCGCATGCCCGTGAATGAGCATGGCGTCTATAGCCTGGTGACGGTGCGTAACTTGCCGGAACAGGTTGCCTTTGTCCACCTCGATCAATACACAGGGCAGGTTATCCGGGACATTCGCTGGAAAGATTTTGGACCACTGGCCCAGGCCATTGCACTCGGTGTCGCCCTGCACGAGGGACGATACTTCGGCCTGCCCAACCAGTTATTGGGACTGTTCGCCTGCCTTGGCCTGATTCTGCTGGTTGTCACCGGGCTTTGCATGTGGTGGCAACGACGCCCCCGCGGCACGCTGGCAGCACCGACTGTTCCTAAAGGTTATCGCCCAGGCCCAATTGTGATTAGCCTGATCGTCCTACTCAGCCTGATGATCCCACTCTGGGGACTGTCTTTGGTTGTGGTCTGGCTGCTTGATCAGATATCTCAACGAATCTTCCGTCTCAAAAGGAAAGCTTCATGAATGGCAAGTCTTATTCCGCACTCATTGCAAGCCTGTTAGCTCTAAGCCTTGGCGTTTGTCAGGCAGAAGAACTCACTTCGGATGCCATTGCCCTGGAGCCCATTGAGCTGGAGCCTTTAACGGTTGAAGAACGGGTCATTCTCGCCCCGCTCACCCAACCGTCTGTCAGCGAACAGGCGAAAACGCTCCGCGCTGTTCCGGGCGGGGTCAACCTGATTAACGCCGAGCAATATACAGCCGGTCGCGCCGCCAACCTGCAGGATATGTTGCAGAATCAACCAGGAATTTACATAGAATCCCGAAGCGGCACCGATCAGGTCAAAATGTCCATCCGTGGAAGTGGGCTGGATCGCACCTACAACGTGCGCGGTATCAAGCTCATGCAGGACGGCATTCCCATGAGTCAGGGCGACGGCGATGGCGACTTCCAATGGATTGAACCCTTTGCCCAACAGAATGTTGAAGTGTACCGAGGTGGAAATGCATTGCAATACGGGGCAGGCATGCTCGGAGGAGCTATTAACTTCATCTCCCCTACCGGCTACACGGCACCGGGGCTGAAAGTCCGGGTAGAAACAGGGAGCTACGGCTATATCAAGGGACAAATCAGCTCCGGGCATACCTTTGGCAAGCTGGATTATTACGCATCCACCACTGCTTATTACCGCAACGGTTTTCAGGATCACAGCCGCACCAGCGCGCAACGATATAACCTGAATGTGGGTTATCGCTTCAACGAGAACCTGGAAACCCGTTTTTACGGAGGCTTTGTTAATAGCAGGCTCCAGCTACCCGGCACCCTGAGTAGAGACGACTTACTCTTTGATGGCCGCGCCTCCAATCCGAATGCCATTCCGTACAATCAGCAACGGAACGGGCAATACGCCTATCTCGCCAATAAAACCACCTATCGACTGGATGAAAACCAGCAGTTCGATATCACGCTGTATTCCACGTACCGACACCTGTATCATCCGCTGTTCTGGAACCCGTTTTTCCTGAATGGGTTGGGCATCCTAAACCTGACCGCCAATAACTTCGGCAGCACCTTGCGATACACCAACACGCATTCCTTGTTTGGACAGAAAAACCAATTTGTACTCGGCGTCAATCCCAATTTCAGCATTGCGCGAGATCGGCGTTATGAAAACCGCTTCAGCCATCGTGGCCGCATGACCGCGAACGGCACGCAATTTTACGGTAATTTTGACATCTACGCCGAAAACCAGCATTACTTTTTAAAGCGACTGGCGCTGGTTACGGGCTTTCAAGCCAGCACCGCCCTCAGAAACTACAAAGATCGCTTCCACCATAACCCCAATGGCGATCAAAGCCAAAGCAACACCTATTTCGGTTTTAACCCCAAAGTCGGCCTGGTTTACCACTTAAAACCCGATACGCAGATATTCGCCAACTACAGCCGCAGCTTTGAACCGCCCACGGCAGGGGAACTGGTCCGAACTGGCGGTATTCGGGGCAACATCCTCACGAGTAAGCTCAAGGCTCAAACTGCCAACACCCTGGAATTCGGGTTCCGCGGCACTTTCAAACGAGTTGCCTGGGATACGACGTATTACCATTCTCGAATCCGCAATGAGCTGCTCACCCTGAACGATGCCCTGGGGAATCCGCTCGGCACCGTCAACGCGAACCCGACCCGTCATTCCGGCATTGAGTCCGGTGTATCCGTGGTGCTGGCAGAAGGCATTTTCAGCAGAAAAGAACGCACTCAGGATTCATCCCCTCCTTTAGCGGAAATCGGGATCGGCCTATCCCCCGAAGTCCGAGGGAAAGACCGGCTGATTCTCCGACAGGTTTTCAATTGGAGCCGCTTCCGCTTCGCTGATGATCCGATTTACGGCAATAACCAGTTACCCGGCATTCCCTCGCATCTGTACCGGGGTGAACTGATTTACGAACATCCTTGTGGGTTTTTCCTGCAACCCAATGCCACCTGGGCGATGAGAAAATATCCGGTGGATTACGCCAATACCCTTAACGCGCCGCCATACCTTGCATTGGGAGTTCGGACAGGCTACCGGTCCCGCCACGGCTGGTCCGCTTTTGTAGAATTCCGCAACCTGCTGGATCAGCGGTATGCTTCTGCCGTGGAGGTTATCGCCAATGCTAAAGGCGGTGCAGGCTCTCCCACGGTGTTTGTCCCGGCGGAACGTTTTTCGGTATATGGAGGCATCGAACTGAAACGATGAGCATGGCCATCACCCCCGGCAAGCTGATACAGACAAGACCGAAACCCTGGCAGCTTTATCTGGCGCTTTCGATGGGTTTTCATCTCTTGCTGTTTGGCTTGGGCATCAGCCTTCTGCCCAAGCAGGTCAAACAATCCACCATAACCATCACCTTCCAGCTTGAGCAACTTGATTTGCACAACAACACCCCTGTCAAACAAACAACCGTCCCTTCCCCTCCATCACCCCCTCCTCAAACGGAACGCCCCAAAGCCATGGCCATCCAAAGCGCTCCAAGGCCAGTAGCGCCAGTTTCTCACGAAAGGGATGCCTCCATACGCAAAACGCCTGCTGAAGCAAGGTCAAAAGCTCAGTCAACATTCCAAGCAACCACTACAAACACATCGGTCATTTCGACACCGCCCCACGATGCGGAAACCACGCCCACAACACCCAATGCAGCAAAGCCGGAAGCAACGGCATCTTCGTCAGCCATCACAACAACCCAGGATATTCAAACAAAAAAAACCGAGCTTGCCGCAGCCACGCCCGCAGCACCCAAGATTGCAGCAACGCATGCCAGTTCATCCGAAAAAGCGCAATGGCAACGGCAATTGCTGAAACGCCTGACGCAATTTCAACGCTACCCCAAAACAGCAAGAGCACAACAGCAGGAAGGCATTACCCACCTCCGCTTTAGCATCAACCGGGCTGGGAAGGTGCTTTCCGCCAGCATTCAGCAAAGCTCAGGGGTTAGCGCATTGGATGAAGAGGCGCTTGCCTTGATTTACCGGGCGATGCCACTGCCTGCACCGCCCGCAGACTTGCCAGGAGAAACCTTGGAACTTGTAATCCCTATCCGCTTTTCGCTAAAGCGATAAAGCCGCTCCAACAAACCAAAGCGCCACCGGACTGGCCCGGCGGCGCTTTATTTTTAAATATCCAGTTTAAACAGCGGCCAGTTTATCCACCTTAACGCAAGCCTCCGCACAACGGCGGCAAGCAACGGCGCAGCGGAGCAACATGGCATCGCCACCAGCCATCCGCTCACATTCTTCCGCACAACGGCGGCAAAGTTCCGCGCACACGGAGCAGGTTTCCGTATGCGCCTCGGACGCACGCAGCATGAAATCGGCATTGGTTCGGCACATTTCCGCACAATCCATCAGCATGCGAAGCTGTTTCGGCTCGGCAAGACGTCCACCGCGCTCCAGGCAGTAATTCACCGTTTCTCTGCAAATGCTGCTACACTCCGTACATGCGTCAATACACTGACGCATCTCAGGGTTCATCTGATGCACCATCATCGGACCTCCATTCTCCTCACCAGAACATCTTAGAGGATGAGGTTAGCGGAGGAATCCCCAACCTGGTTAGCTTGACACCCTCCGGAAAACCACTCTCACCCTACAGGTTATTGTTCGTGAAAAAAGCCGCCGCCGCAGACCATTTCCACAACCTTCAGCAAAAAGCGGCGTGGCGCATCCGCCTGATGAAAATACAGTTCTTCGCCATTGACGTGCTTCATCTGCATGACAGCCGGCGCGGTTGGATCGGCAGGCACATAGAGTGATGCGATTTCCAAATCCAGCAGGTCACCAAAATGAACAGTATGCAGATTGCTTTGAATATCCAGAAAATCTCCTTGCAGGGCGATAATGCGCCCGGTGAAGATTGGAGGTCGACCGGGCCGATTCAACGCCAGCGGCTTGGTGTTGCCACGCGTCGTAAAGCTCATGACATGCCACAACACATGCAGAATGCCCACGGAACGATCCGGATCTGCGATACTGCGAATGCGCGGGCTGTTGAGTTCGTTCACTTCCGGCATGCGCTCTTCAAAAGCTGCCTTAAAGCAGGCCGCAAAACTGTCCAGGTCCTGCAACAAGGCTTCAAAAACGCGGTTTGTGTTCAGCATGGCCGCTTCATGCTCTTTTTGCTGCTTATGCATATGGGCAGCCAGCAAGTCTACTTTCTGCTGAATCGCCCGCACCGCACCACCATCATAAAAAGCGCTTCCCGGCCATTCTTCGGCCATGCGTCTCTCCAATGCCCTTTGGGACAACAATCGATCTTGAAGATTGGCCATGAAAACCTGAATCCCCTTATTGTGCCTTCCGCAGCCAATATTGGCAAACCGGTACAACGTCACGATCCTGGGTCGGCGTGCTCGCCTTCCGACTCTCTATTGTACCGGAATCCAAAAAAAGATTTCAGACGCCAACTGCGACTTTTTCCGGAGCAACCCGTTGCCGCCCGATACTGACATAAGTATAGCCCAATGTCTTCATCCGGCTGGGGCTAAAGAGGTTGCGACCGTCCACAATCAAGCGGCACTGGCTTTCTTGGCGGAGCTTCATAAAGTTAATATAGGCAAATTCATCCCATTCCGTCAGAATCGCGATGGCATCCGCCCCTTTGGCCGCCTCATATGCGCTGCTGCAGTATGTAATGTCCGGTAGCAGCTCTTTGGCTGGTTCCATTGAAAGCGGATCGTAGGCGCGGATCTTGGCGCCCCGCTTTTCCAGACCGCGGATAATCGTCACACTGGGCGTATCACGCATATCATCCGTATGCGGACGATAGCTCAAACCCCAAATGGCGATGGTTTTTCCGCTGAGGTTCTTACCCAAAGCCTCATCAATCTTTTCAATAAAGCTGATCCGCTGATACCGGTTGATGACATCCACCTGCTTTAGCAAATCCAGGTTGATATGGAACTCTTCCGCAATGTTGAGCAGCGAGTTGATATCTTTGGGGAAGAAGATGCCGCCATAACCAATCCCGGCGCTTAGGTACTCCGGCCCAATCCGACGATCCAACCCCAGCCCGCGCGCCACACTGGTGATATCCGCGCCGGTTTTCTCGCAAACTTGCGCAATGGAGTTGATAAACGAAATTTTGGTGGCTAGGAACGCATTGGTAGCGTGTTTGATCAGCTCAGCGCTATTGATATCCGTGATGAGCAACGGCGCATTCAGCGGACGGTAGATTTCCACAATGGTGTCAATGGCGCGCTGGGTGTTTGCCCCGATAATGATACGGTCCGGGTGCATAAAGTCTTTGACAGCATGCCCTTCGCGTAAAAACTGCGGAACAGCCGCGATATCGAAATCAATATCCGCCGGGAGCTGTTCTTTCAACAGGGAGGCAAGCCATTCACCCGTTTTGATCGGCATGGTGCTTTTTTCAATAATCAGCCGGTAACCGTCCATACCGGCAGCAATGCTTTTTACCGCGGCAGATAGCGCGTTAAAATCCGGCTTTCCGGAAGGCAGCAGCGGGGTGCCGATGCAAAGGAAAATCACTTCCGACTTGCGCACGGCGGAAACAATATCGGTTGTGAATTCCAGACGACCCTCTTCCCGATTGCCACGAATCAGGGGTTCCAGCGCCTCTTCGTAAAAATGAACCTTCCCTTCCTGCAGATTTTTCATCCGGCCTTCTTTCAGATCGGCACAGATGACCTGATGGCCCATCTCGGCCAGACACGTACCCGTCACCGTTCCAACGTAACCTGAACCGATGATTGCAATCTTCACAGGGCCTACCCTCACTTTCTGCTCAAATCCATAACTTTACTTTAGCAGTAAAACAGTACAGCGCAAGCGTTACAGGCGAAACAAAGTGGTGTACTCCGCACACCAAGCCCATCCTTGGCACTCCGAAGCAAAATTTCAATCGATTTACCTCCCCAGTTATCGACCATTTAGCGGACAGATTGAATTGAAATTTGTCCGGCCCTCCCTCAAGCGGAGGAGCCGTCTCCTTTACCCGGTGGAAATACGCCAGGGAGGCCGTCAAGTTTCCCACCATCCCTTCCGAAGCCTGGTTCAGACACCCATCTCCCAAAGGACTGGGAGGGCCTACGTTAAGGAGAACGTTCGATGACGCTTGTACAGAATACCAACGTCACATCGCTCATTGCCCAACACCGTCTGGCAGTCAGTTCAAAAACCCTCCAGGACGCCATGGAGCGTCTGGCATCCGGATACCGAATCAATAAGGCATCTGATGATGCCGCCGGGCTCACCATCTCTCAAAACCTGGTCAGCCAGATCCGCCGGATGAAACAGGCATCCCAAAACACTCAGGACGGTATTGGCGTATTGCAAGTGGCCGAAGGCGCGTACTCCGTTATCGGGGACAACTTGCAGCGAATCCGGGAATTGACCGTACAAGCGGCCAACGATACCAACGATGCGGCCGCCCGTCAGGCCATCTCGACTGAAATTCAGAAATTGCTGGAAGATATCGACCGGATTGCCAATGCCACCAGCTTTAACGGCATCTTCCTGATTGACGGCTCCCCCAAACCGGAAGCGTTTGTGCAAATCGGCCCCAACTCCACCCCGCTGACCAACGTGGTGGATCTCGGCCCCGTGCTGCAAGATGCACACGCCAATGCCTTGGGCGTGGTCGGTGGCGGTACTGTGGCCGGCTTTGCAAACATCGCCTCAGTCAACCTGGCAGACAACGCAACCGCCCGCAACTTTCTGCAGGATTTGGACGTCGCCATCCGGCAAATTAACACCCTGCGCTCCAACATCGGCTCTTACCAGAGCAAGCTGGAAAGTGTGAACAACAACCTGGAAGCGGGCATTGAGAACTTTTCCCAAGCCAACTCCCGCATTCGGGATACCGATATCGCCGCCGATACATCCATCATGACCCAGGCGCAAACACTGACCCAGGCCGCCACAATGGTACTGGCGCAAACCAACCAGTTGCCGCAAATGCTGTTGGGCTTGTTGGAACGACGATAACCAGTTTTTTTTCGAAACAATTCCAGTCTTTCACTTTCAGTTATCACGTTCTTTGAACCATCCGCCAAGGGTGAGGATCTGTGGCGGAAAAATGACCATCCCATCCGTTTGTTTCAAGGAGACTCAAATGGCCAAACCCAATAAAACCATGCTGCCAGACAGCGTCATCCATCAAATTAACAGTCTGGGAGGTCCGCCACTGCCCACAGGCATCTCTGCCAAAACACTCAAAGTGATTCTTGAGAACCGGGCTTCCGCGGAAGCCAAACTGTACAACTGCCATGTCGCCACCAAACTAGCCACCAGGCGACATTAGGCAAAATCCGCCTTCTCTCAAGCCCTCTTGCATTTTGCGGGAGGGCTTTTTGGGTTCTTTTCATCCCTCCAGCCAAGTTCAAGCTGTTAATTTTTGTAAAAACGCGTCTGACGAGACTTCAGGAGAATTTCCACTCCGCCGAAGAAGGGGAGGAAATCGGTTCATCGGGCATACGCATAATCACGACACATTGAGTCCATCCCTATTCACAGGGCTATTGATGGCAGAGGCCCGATGATGAAAAGCCGCTTTCCGTGGTGGTTCAGGGTCATCAGGGATAACAAAACT
The DNA here is from genome assembly GCA_036702885.1 of Oculatellaceae cyanobacterium. GTDB lineage: Bacteria > Cyanobacteriota > Vampirovibrionia > Vampirovibrionales > Vampirovibrionaceae > DATNQC01. The sequence goes on from DATNQC010000447.1 coordinate 12,553, forward strand.
TTTAACGTTGAACAAGTTCGTTCAGTTTCATCATATCTGGCTGGGTCGTAAAAGACATTTGTTACCCTCCTGATCCGACCGCCTTCCACTCGGATGGCGACGCTGTAAGGATACAGTGCTGTGCGGAAAGGAACTCGCAAGGATGGGACTATACCTCAATAGCAGCCAAAGTGCGCTCAATGTACTTCGCTACCTGAACATTAACACCTCTGCACTCAATAAAAGTCTGGAGCGGCTTGCTTCCGGCTACAAAATCAACCGAGCCGCCGACAATGCCGCCTCGCTCATGATATCAGAGAGCCTCCGCACGCAGATACGGGGGTATGATGCGGCATCCAACAATAGCCTTCAAGGGCTGAGCATGCTGCAAACAGCAGACGGCGCCTTGCAACAAATCAACGAACATCTGCAAAGAATTCGCGAAATCGCGGTGGCGGCCTCCAACAGTACAAACGGCCCAGATCAGTTTGCCGCCTACCAGGCAGAACTTCAGGGACACATTGAGTCCATTCACAGCATTGCCAGCGGCACGAAATATAACGATCTCACCTTACTGGATGGCTCTATTTCCGGCGGGAGCGCGTTCAACATCCAGCTCGGCCCCAACAGCGGAGACACTCTGGATATCAAGGCCGCATTCTCCAACGCAGCCGTGGGGGCAAGTGGCATTGGGGCCATTAACAACACCCTCACCAGTACGACAGATGCCAATACCATCCTTGGACAGGTGGATAGCGCCCTCACAACACTTGGTACAAAACTGGCCACCATTGGGCAGTACGAGAACGTCTTGGAAAACCAGATGAATTATCTGGCCATCGCCAAGGAAAACGTTATGGCGTCGGAATCGGCAATCCGTAACACGGATGTCGCCTGGGAACTCTCCCTGATGGCACGACACCAGCTTTTACAGCAAGCGAGCCTCTATGCGCTCAGTCAGACCAATACGTCAGCGGCTTTAGCATCCCGACTTCTTCAGTAACAGGTTCTATGGAGATTGACTCATGCAGGGGAACAGGAAGTTTCACGTTGAAGGGACTCACAACGACCCAGTGACGCCGCTTTGGCAAATGGTGCTGGGCAATCACCCGGATCATTATGACTTATACCGCCAGGTCGGCTGTGAACAGCAAGTCTACCGGGAAAACAAGCTGTCTCACCATACATCGCCCCATCTGCTCGATCAGGCGTCAGCCCTGGCCCGTATCGTCAAAGCCAAAATCCGCTGGAAATTGTGATTCCAAAGGCTAACCCTCCGCGATGTCCCCCTTTTTGATAGCGGCATCGGCTAATCTGGTATTCAGCCTGGCAGACGCGGACTTCTTCAGATTGCCTTTACCCATCCTTTATAGTAGCGTGTGGAAAGTTTAACCAGGGGAGCTGACGCAAGTCGGCTGAGAGCATCGTAGCGCCGATGAAACCCTTGAACCTGATCTGGGTAATGCCAGCG
>DATNQC010000406.1:0-4205 GCA_036702885.1 Oculatellaceae cyanobacterium
GACTTCGGCCTTTGGAAACATGCCCTCACGCCCGCGGAATTGCTGATTCCGCTCGACACTCATATTTTAAAGATGAACAGCCATTTGGGTCTAAGTCCCCGCAAGGATAACAGTTGGCAAACAGCAGAAGAAATCACGCAGGTATTCCGCCGGCTCTGCCCTTCAGATCCGGTCAAGTACGATTACGCGCTGTTTGGCTTCAGCATCGACAAACGCGCTCCTTCAGAAATTCTGGAAGGAGCCGTAAAGGAAAATGCGCATCTGGAAAGTCAAACAACTGTACAGGTGTCCCGATAATCATTGAGAATATTGGTATAATTAGAACCGTTCTATCAATAAAGTAGTATCACCATGACCAAAGAAGAACTTGAGGTACTGTTGGGTGGCGAGGATTTGCTACGGACGCTGGACGTAAAGACGCTGGTTCTGGATATCGTCCGTGAGCTACCGGAATCTGAATTGTTATCCATTTTTTGGGCAAAACTACCCGGACTTTCCAAGGAATACGTCCGGGATTACCTCTACATGAAACGTTCCTAACCCAATCGAAATTGGGCTTACACCTATCACTTCAGTCAGTTGGATTACCCAGCGCAGTGTGCCGGATCAGGGCGTCTGCTTTTAAACGTCAATTCCGAGATACCGGACTTGTCCAACTCACCCAAGCCACAGCGGACCATTTCATCATATTGATTTTTGGTCGCCTCCGCCAGAACCATCGGCAGCCCCTGCTCACGCCCTAGCGCGAGCGCAATGCCGCTATCCTTCGCCGCATGTGCTGCAGAAAAGTACGTAGAATGCTCTCGCTGCTGCATATCCTCTCCGTCCGTTTCCAGAACACGGGAATTGGCGCCCGTTTGAGAAAACACCTGCCGCACCAGTGTAAGATCCAGCCCCAGAGCATCTGCTAACCCCAATCCTTCCGCCAGCGCCGCGGTATTAATGTTCATCACCATGTTCACCAGAGCTTTCAACTGAGCCGCACTACCTGGTGGCCCCACAAAGATGGCTGTTGACGAAAGCGCCTTCAGCACCGGCTGAAGCTGTTCATAAACTTCGCGTTCACCAGCACACATCAGGTACAGCGTCCCTTCTCTCGCCTGGGTGATACTGGACGCCATCGGGCACTCCAGCATTTTGGCGCCCATTGCATCCGCATCCCGTTTCAGTTCCACATGAACTGAAGGCGTAATGGTGGCGCAATTAACGAAAGTTTTCCCAGCGGCATCCATGAACAGGTTATCGCCATCCCGATGGTAGATTTCTCGCATGGCCTGATCATCACTGACGACAGTGATAATCACATCCGAAAGCCGCGTCACATCCGCCAAACGTTCGGGCGCGGTCGTTTGAAGCTCCTCTGCCAAAGCCTGCGCGGCAGAGCGATTACTGTCATACACCGCGGCGATTTTAAAACCACAATCTTTCAAACGACGGGCCATATTGGCCCCCATACGGCCTACGCCCACAAAACCAATCGAAACCGTCATGCCGCAATCTCCTTCAACTTATTCCAGCAAACAACCCCCAAGCCAGTCTGGCTTTAATTCGGGGAAAAACGGATTATGCCGCCGCTCCTGTCCCACGGTGGTTAATGGTCCATGCCCCGGACAGATTATAGTTTCTTCCGGCAAAGACAAAATCCGCTCGCGGTTATTTTTCAATGCTTCCGCATACGCATAAGGCGCGCCACCCATGGAGCCGGCAAACAGGGCATCTCCCACAATGACCACTGGCTTGGTCAAGCCTTGCACATAGTAGCTCAGCCCACCAGGCGTATGCCCTGAAGTTTTCAGCACCCGAATCCGCAAATCACCTAGGATAAGGCCATCACCATGCCGCAGTGGTTTTAGTCCCAACGGATTTTCCACCGCAGAGCCATAGCAGGCTCCGCCGGATTCCGCCTGCAGCCGCTCGATATCGGCCAGGTGATCCATGTGAGTGTGCGTGATAAACAGCTTGGTCAAAGACAAGTCATGCTCAGCAATGAAATCCAGCAAGGGCTGGCAGGTACTCCCCGTATCAAAGGATGCCGCCTCTTTCGTCTTGGGATCCCACACCAAGTAAGCGTTGACGGTCATATCGCCATACCAGGTGGTGAACATGGCCAATCCGTCAAAATCCGTAGATGTTTTTGGGTACCAGGAGCCTGAAGCCAGGGTTTGCAGGGACGGTGCATGCAGATTCAGAGCAAAAGCCAGCTTTTCCAGCGCGTCCGGTTGAGCTTGCCCTTGCAGCACGCTGGCAAGTTCAGCAGCAGGCAGTCCCGTTCTGTCTTGTAATTCTTCCAGGGTCAGATGAAGCCCGCGCTGAGCTTTTCGTAGGATATCGCAAACCTCGTCCTCCAATGGGAGTCGTTCCATCGTGGCGATGCGTTTATCAGGTTCCAGCATCAGTCTCTCTCCTGCCCAACCGCCTCATTGTACTATTCAAGCCCCCGCGGCTCAATGCCTTAAGTGGCCGAATGGCTTTTTTCCATCTTCAGAGTCACCCGCTCACTCCCCCTCTATTCGCAATCTGCAGAAAGGCGGAGCGGAATCTGCTATGATTAAGCATAGGTGTGATGGAGGGCTGCATGTCTGCAGAACTGATCCGGGAAACAACGACGCTTCAGATTGCAAAAGGCCAGGTCATTGCCTATTTTGCCTTTGATGTGGGGTATGAGGTTTCACTCGATCAGGTGCGGGAACTCCTGCCTTCATTTCCGGCGCAACCACTCTCCCGCAAAAAGCAGACACCCACGTATCTGCAGTATACCCAGGCGCCCCAGGTTCTGTATCTCGGGGAAAGCAATGTTCTGGAAGACTTCCAGGGGCAGATTCAGGCGACTGTTTTCGACTTTGGAGCCGTGAGCATCTCCTATCGCTGGCAACTTGCCGATGAAAAGAAGCCCTTTCCACTAAAAAGCCTGCCCAATTTCAGTAAACACCTTTATTACGATCTGGACTTGGAGCAGGATGCCCGGCGACAGGTGGAGGCGTTGGTCCAGAAAATCAAACCGGCCATTACGCGACCGGAAATTTCCGACCTGGTGGAAGATTACTTCGTCTTTACCATCGAGCAGTTTGATCGTCTTGTCAAAGCGCAGGATCTACTGGATTATTGTCCGTCCACCCTCGCCAAGACGCTCCAATTCGATACAGAGGAGTTAAGCCGCAAGCAACAGCAGGACGCGCTGTCCAACGCCATTTCCTATTACGAGCGCGATCTGGTGCTGACCGACTGGAACGCCGCCATTGTGTATGATTCCGACTATACCGACACGCTGAGCGTGCTGGAATTGCTTAATGCCGAGCTGTTAGAAGCCCGCTATATGGATGCCCAGCTGGATAAACGGATCAAAAACTATGAAAGGCTTGTGCAAAAGCCCAGTCGCTGGCACTGGCCATTATCCAATCCATATTGGCAAGCCATTAATGAATTGGCCGAGTTGCGAATTGAGTCCGCCGTCTTGGCCGAGCGTGTGGACAACGCACTCAAACTGATTGGTGATCTTTATCTGGCACGCATTCATTCTGCGGTATCCGAACAATTCTACATGCCCGCTTGGGATGCCTCTATTTCCCGCAAGCTGGAAATTATCAACAATCTGTATCAAATGCTGACCGACCGGGTGAACACAGCGCAGGCCCAAACGCTGGAATTAATCATTATCCTGCTGATCGGGCTGGAGATTTTCCTGAATCTGTTGCATTAATTCCGGCACCAATAAAATCAGCCGCCGCCAGACTTCTTCACGCCCCTGGTGTGTTTCTGCAGAATAGCCCAGAATATCCCCTGCCGGCAGACCTAAAACACGCGCAGTAGCAGCAATCTGCTTGGCAAGCTCGTTGCGGGAGATTTTATCCGCCTTGGTCAGAATCACCTGCACCGGCCTTTGATGATGCGCCAGCCAATCCGCCATCTGCTGATCATTCGCTTGCGGACCATGACGGCCATCCAGCAATTGAATAATCAGGCGAATGCTTTCCCGCTTGGAAAGATAGGATTCCAGATTCTTGCGCCATTGCTCCTGCTCGCTTTTTGCCACCCGTGCATATCCATAGCCCGGCAAATCTACCAACAAAATACGAGACGTTCCCACGTCAGGGCGCTCCGGCTCGCTAAACGACACATCATAAAAATTGATGTGACGGGTTTTTCCAGGCGTATTACTGGTCCTTGCCAGGCCTTTCCGGGAGCAAAGACTATTGATAAACGACGAT
>DATNQC010000408.1:0-10494 GCA_036702885.1 Oculatellaceae cyanobacterium
CGTACACATCCCGGACCAGTTCGCCGGCCTGCATGGTGATGACCCGCTTGCGCATCTGATTGACAATCTGGTGGTTGTGGGTGGAAACCAAAATCGTTGTGCCGCGCTGGTTGATCTGCTCCAGTAGGTTCATAATGTCCAGCGAGGTGGCCGGATCCAGGTTCCCGGTCGGCTCATCCGCAATTACCAGCGAGGGGCCGTTGACGATGGCCCGCGCAATACCGACACGTTGCTGCTCACCGCCGGAAAGCTCCTCCGGGCGGGCGTCCACCTTGTCGATCAGCCCAACCACTTTTAAAGCGCCCAGCACCCGCTTGCGGATCTCCGTCGGACCAACGCCCAGCGCGCGCAGAACGTACGCCACGTTGTCAAAAGCCGTTTGGCCGGGCAGCAATTTGAAATCCTGAAAGACAATCCCCATCCGACGCCGCAGTTTGGGAACCTGTCCGGGACTCAGCTTGGAAACATCCACGCGACCAACCAGAACGGTGCCTTCTGTGGCGACTTCCTCCCGGTAAATCAACTTGAGGATGGACGATTTGCCTGCTCCCGACGGACCGACGATGAAAACAAACTCGCCCATCTCAATCTCGAAGCTAACGTCCCGGAGCGCGTAGGTATTCCCGTAGCGCTTGGTGGTATTGAGAAACTTGATCATGCGTTCACTTGGTTTCAAACCCATAGACAATCATTATACTACACGTGGCCGTGCTGTCCTCGAACAGCCGCCAGGCTCGTCTCAGCCTAGAAAGGCGGCGTGTTCAGGGAATGTGCTCAGCCTAGATGGCAATGGATTTGTAGAGCCTGGTGTAGTACTCAATTGCCATGCGGTCGGAATCAAAGTAGGCTTCGGCGGTGAGGATCGCCTGACGCATGAGTTCAGCCCAACGGGGCTTGTTGTTGTAGTAAGTGGGGATGATTTCGTTTTCGATGATGTTCATCATCAGCTCGTAATCCTGCTTGTGGCGATCTTCCACATTCAGGTACTCCATGCCGTCCCCGTCTTTTTCGTGGATGAGGTAGCCGTTGATGCCGTCAAAGGTGCCTTCGACTGCCCAACCATCGTAAATGGAGCAATGCACTGCCCCGTTCATGTTGGCGGACATGCCGGATGTACCCGAAGCTTCCAGCGGACGAACTGGCGTGTTCAACCAGACATCTGCCCCGCGCTTGAGCAAGCCGCTCAGTTCCAGCTCATAACCTGGGTTGGTCAGAACTGCAAGCGACGGAATGTGGCGCGAATGCTCCAGGACTTCGTTAAACAGATCCCGTCCGGTGATATCGTTGGGGTGGAACTTGCCTGCGTAGATCAACTGGATTTTCTTTCCGTCAAACAGCTTCCGGACGCGATCCATATCGTGCAGGATCAGTGTGGGGCGTTTGTATTCGGTAAAGCGGCGTGCCCAGACAATGGTCAGCACATCCGGATCGAATTGCTTACCGGTGTTTTTCTGAACGTAATCAAACAGTTCCACCTTCATCTGGCGCTTGAGGGCGAGCAGGTCTTCATTGGTCTTGGCATTCTTGATGCGCGGATCCTGCCAGTACTCCAGATTGGTGGCGTTGGTGATGGCCGTAATCGGGCAACGATTGTCCACCCATTGCCACATATTGTTAGCCACCAGCCCGTGCAGTTGGGAAACGCCGTTCGCCATGCGGCTCATGCGCAGCGCGGCAACGGTCAGGGAGAAATCCTCGCCACCCAGGCGAATGGCTTCCTGAACCGGTAGCGAGCCAAAGAACCCGGCTTCGGCCAACAGATGCACGTTGTGGGTTTCGTTCCCGGCGGCAACCGGTGTGTGTGTGGTGAATACGGTGCTTTGACGAACCCGCTCTAAATCGCCGCCGACATCCTGCAGCATTTCAAACACGGCCGGCAGTGCGTGCCCTTCGTTCAGGTGAATCAGGTTGATGACCTCTCCGGCGGCTTTCAGGACGCGCATCCCGCCAATACCGAGGATAATCTCCTGGGCAATGCGGATGCGTTGATCGCCGTCATACAGTTTATCAGTCAAGGCACGGTGTTCGGGGGTGTTTTCCGGAATATCCGTGGTGAGGAAGTAGATGGGAACCGTTCCGAATTGTTCGGGCTCCAGTTTGAGCGCCTTGATTTTGACAGGTTGTCCGAAAATGCTGACCTCAACGACAATTCCGGTATCTTTCAGGAAGGGATATTCCCGTTTGACATAGTAAATTTCGACCTTGCCGTCATCGCCAATGCGTTGATCGCCGTAGCCGACGCTCCATAGGATGCTGATGCCGACCATGGGTAGCTTTAAATGTCCGGCGGAAAGCATGTGGCTGCCTGACAGAAATCCAAGCCCTCCGGAATACGTATGCAAGGATTGGTCAATCGCCATTTCCATCGAAAAATAGGCAACTCTGGGTAACGACATCAGTAAAAACGCTCCATCGACAATACTCTTGGGGTCTATACGCTCCAGACCCGCGTAGGCACTGCCCATACTCTAGCCATGCGGCAAACTTTCCTTGGGGATTCTACCAACTCCGCGTGCCATTCAGTGAAGTGCAGGCATGGTGACTTTAAATCAACTATAAAATGCCGTTTGTGGCAAGCCCGCAATGCAAGCCGGTGCTCTTGAGCTGACCCGTAAAGTCGCGTATTGACCGGGCAGTAGCCGTCTGTAATTTTGTGAGAACTCTCATAATCCCAGCGCTTATCATTGCCCATATCGGCCAAGCGCATTATACAATGGGGTGCATGTTAAATCGTGGAAATTCTAATGAGTGAAAAAGTTGTGACCGGATCAGATCGGGCAGGTTGGGCAGAAGGCATTAGTTTATACCATTGGATGGTATTTATCGGCTGCTGGTTGGGCGGTATTTTTGATGGTATGGACTCCACGCTGATGTCCGTGGTCATGCCGATTGCCCTGGCAAACTTGACTGGAACCACGGATAAGGCGGTTCTGGGACCGATTGCCTCCTATGTTGGCTGTCTGTTTCTGCTTGGTTGGATGGCAGGCGGCGTGCTGTTCGGCATGATTGGGGATCGTCTGGGTCGGGTGAAATCCATGATCTTTTCGATCCTGCTGTATGCGCTGTTTACGGGGCTGGCTGGCTTTGCTCAGAACTGGCCGCAATTGGCCATTTGTCGTTTTTTGACCGGCTTGGGCATTGGCGGTGAACTGGTCAGTATTTCCACGTTCTTGGCGGAAGTTTGGCCGGCTCGTTCCCGTGCGATTGCGATTGGCGTATTAATCACCTCCTATCAGGCTGGGGTATTTATTGCCGGTGGAATTAACACCCTGATTCAGGACTGGCGGACCGTGTTTTTCATTGGTGCGTTGCCGGCTGTTCTTGTGATCTTTTTGCGGCTGGCTTTGCGGGAGTCGGAGCAGTGGGTGGCGGCCAAGGCGCGTCATGAGGGAGAAACGACGAGCCATTGGCGTCGCATGTTTGCTCGTGAGCATGCCCGTAGCTTACTCGCCGGAAGCCTGATATTTGGCGGCTTGCTGATTGGTTACTGGGCGTCTCTTTCCTGGATTCCGTTCTGGATACAGGATATTCTGCCGGGTGGCGGTCAGGGGAACGAGCGGGGAATTGCCACAATGTACCAAGGCGTTGCGGCAGTGGTGGGTTGTTGCTTGGCCGGTGTGTTTTCCGATTGGCTGGGCCGGCGGACCACGATTCTGTTTTCCTATTTAGGATGCTTTGCGGCTTCCGCCCTCCTGTTTTTGACCAATAGCGCGTTTTCCACGACGATTTATTGGGAGTCTGCCTTACTGGGATTTTTCATCGGCCTGGCCCAGGCGGTCATGTACATCTACTTGCCGGAATTGTTCCCGACCCTCATTCGGGCATCGGCGACGGGCTTTTGCCTGAATGCAGGGCGCTTGGTCACGGCGCTTTCCGTCTTTTTTGTGGGGGACGTGGTGCAGTGGATCATGAAGGAGCAGTTGGGGGAAACGCTGTTTGGGCAGCCGCAAATGTCCGCTTATGCGACGGCAGCCTTCCTGTTCTCGCTGGCTTACCTGATTGCCGTGGCGGCAGCCTTTATCGGGGCGGAAACCAAAGGGCGCGCCCTACTGGATTAGTGCAAAAGTTGAGATTCCTTAACAAACTGATCCTTTGGACGTAGCATGTTTGGTAAAAAGATGTAAAATTAAATTAACAGGGTTATTTGCGGGTTACAATCCCCGAACAGGGAAAGAGATCCGGTGTTCCGGGGCTGCTGTTTTCGGGTTAACTCGCCAAGGTGTAGGTCTTGAGGTCTTGTTCAGGAAAAGTCAACGGGCTATCGTCCTTTTCGCTCTACTGTGGTTGACGATTGGCTCTCCAGGGTTCGCAACGCAGCCGGCGCTTCTTCAAGGAGGGCAGGATTCTCAGCGTACGATTCACTATACGCTGGAAACCTTGCCCAATTTTGTGGAGAGCGGGTTGGAAGCGTATGATCGAACTCCGCTGGGCGACAGAACCCCTTTGATTCTGGTGCATGGCATTGCCGCACAGAATGATCACCTGTTCAACTGGAAACATTTCCTGCGCTTTGCAGATGGTAAGAAAGAGTTTAAACGTAAATACAAAATATATCTTTATTACTATGACAGTTCGCGCAGTGTGGCGGATATCAGCGAGAGTTTTCGATACACGCTGAAAGACTTTATCCAGGGCTTGGGCGGAAGGCCTATCAAGATACTGGCATACAGCGAAGGTGGCTTGCTCACCCGTAACGTGATGGAAGATCCGTATATTTATGACCACACGTTGGAAGTTTTGGCTATTGCAACGCCCTTTCATGGCTCTCCGCTGGCGAATCCGGAATGGGTGCAGCAGCAGGTGCGAACGGAGCCCCTGTTTAGCGTCATCCGGATGACGCAAAGGCTGGCGTATAAAATTACGGGTAAGCTGTACCCGTCCTTCAAGGAGGATTTCCATTGGGACAACTTTGACGGTGCGATTCCCATGAAGCAGTACGTGCGGAACAATGGGCCCATGATGCAGCAGGAGTATGCACTGGCCAGGAAGCCGAACTTTATCACCTACGGAAGCTATTTCGGCGTTGATGTGGATGCTTCATACATTAAGGAAAAGCTAGAGCTGCCGGTTGATCCACCTCGCGAGAGATTAATGTTCAGCAACCTGTTCAAGAAGAATTTCCTGTTTTCAATGGTTCGTAACAACATTGGCAAACTGCCATTGGCAAGTGGGCATGAAATCGCCTCAGCTTCCAAGTCCAAGGAGCCGCCTCGTAAAGCGGACTTGTTGGAGAAAACCGGAGATTCGAACGACGGAGGAGGTATTCCTCTAGCCGTTCCGCCGGCCATGGCGATGCCCCTGGTGACCGAAGGCGCGGATGGCTCTCTGGAGTTTTCCGGGCAGCCAACCATGCTTCGAGCGTCCGTTTCCGCCCCGCCGGAGCCGACGAGCATCCAGTCGATGATGCCGCGCGCCGAATTGAAGCAGGCCAAGCGACCGACAGTTTCCATGATGATGTATAACGATGGCATTAGTCCCATCAGCAGTACGCTTTGGTTGGGACGGTATACGCCGAATCTGATAGGGGCTTCCCAGCCGGTGGAAAAGTTGTGGGACACGTTGAAGTCTCTGAAGGGGAATCGCAACACCCGGCTCTTTGCGGGAATTGATCACCGGAACTGGATGGATGGCGAGACCCGCACGGGGAGCGATGTGGTGCAGGACTTACTGAATCCGGATCAAAAACCCCGCACCGTATTTGAATGGATCATCGACGACTTGATGAGTTAGGGAAAGTCCAATATTTCTGTAGGGGGCGAGTAGGGCTGGGATATTGCGATGGCTTGTGGGTAAGGTCCTCGGTGGGTGATATTAGAGAAGTTCATACGCGGGAGGACGCGATCCCTTTATAAGCAAACTGTAGCCTGGATGGAGAGTAGGCTCTTAATAATTCTTTACTAAAAAGCGCAAAATATAACATGAGGTTATTTTTATATACTCGAAATATTTAAGGCGCTTGCTATGGCTCTTATAACTTTTAGTGGCATGAAGCCGGTCGCCACTCCCTATCGACCAACAAACAGTAGTAACAGTCAAAAAGGGGGCTATCGGGAGTCTGGTGATCACTTTGCGCCCAGGTTTGGTGGTGTTACTGCTGCTTCTAGTGATGCTCAACTGGATAAAAACGCGTTAGGCAAATATATCTTTTCCTTGTATCAACACTGCTCTCGGGGGGAGTATGAGCAGGCTGTTGGAAAGGTTCAAGCATGGAAGGACACGCATCCCGATTTTATTAAACGTGCAAGGAAACAAGGAAAAGAAACACCGGCTCAACAGTTTCTGGTTGGTTTGATGCAGTTCGAAGAAGCCTTGTTGAAGAAAGAGTACCCAACGGCACTGAATCTTTTAGCTGCACTTGCTGCTAAACAAACGGTGCTGGATTTGCAGGCAAGGCGTCCGGGTATAATTCCAAAATATTCTAAAAAGCCATATCCGGAAAATTTTGAGTCTCTGCTGACCACATATTTGCAGCAGATGTATCATTCGATTCTCACGAGTAAGAGTTCAGTTGCTGGTGCGCATTTTCTACAAACGATATTTAGGAATACAGCGGGCTTTACACAACAAGCGAACACAAGCTGGCAGCGTGAATGGGCGCTATTATTTGAAGACTTGGGTTTAACGAAATTGGACCAAATTATTAGCAATCAACCTTCTATTCCCGCAGGTCTTAATAAGCTGGAAGAGTTAAGCGAGGATGAGCAGAAACTGCATAGAGAATGCCTGGCCGAGGCTAAGGGAGCACTATTAGAAAGGCTGAAAAAATTGGTTCAAAAAAGAGCCCAAGAAATTACAGAAGGAGTTAATACCCTGCCGTTATAAAAAGAGACCCAGGAAATGGTGTTTTTGTCGAAGTATTAACGTTACCGCATGAATTATGCAAATGCCCAGCGTTCAAAGTCAGGTTCTTCGCAGGTTAAGCAGTGGATTCCCCCTTGATAAGCAAGATATTGGCTAATTTGGTTTGTTTGTGTTCCGTTTACCGTCAATTCTTTGCCGCCAATCCAGTAAATCCTGGATATTTGAGGCGCCTGACGTAGTAATTCCTCTTCAAAAAGCTGATTGATGATGGGAATCATGCTTTTATTGGTGATGAACACAAGGCTCCCGTCACTTCGTTGATGGACGATGGCGTTTGTAAAGAGTGTGGCTAATCCTTGAGTCTCTTCTGGTCGGTGATGCTCTGTTATTGGCGTCGTTGAAAAGTTGAAAATGCCAGGGATGCGAATCACGTGATAACCTAGCTTTTTAAGCTGTCGTTCAATTTCATCTGTGGAAGCGTAATTATTTTTTTCTAAATATTCCACGTACTGTTTCACTCTTTGGCCAAGCCATTGGATTTGACTGCGGGTTCCAGGATCCTCTTTACTAAGTCGGGCTGCCTTTTTTAATAATGCCAAACAGCGTTGAGGGTCATTGAGTAAGATAGTATTACCAGCCAAAGGACGAATGCTGATATCCAGGTGGAAGTCTGGCTGAGGGATAATATGGAGCCGCTCAGGTGGGAGTTTTAAATCGTCGGCCATTTGTTCTAGCGCTTGTTGATAAACCTGTTTTTTATCCAGAAAGCCATCTGCTTTTCGTGCCTGCCTTATTGAATTGACAGCGATATCTTGGGCAAGTTTTTCCGCTGTAAGTTCTAGAGTATCTTTGCCAACCAGTGCTTTGAATTTTCCGGGTGCTTCAGGATCTTTTAAGATAAACGTATTTCCACCTTCCAAAAAAGTTTTAGCTTTTTGGCTTGGCAACCCAAGTTTGGCTGCAAGCTGATTACCTGACTCTGTTCCATCTGGATTGTTGGATGTGAATATGATGAGTTCTTGGCCATTGGGGCCGTATACAAAAGTCTGCTCGTCTTGCACCCAAGGCCAGGTATTTAATGTTTTGTTGGGGGTGCTATCTCTCAAAGGGGGTGGGTAAAAATTGCCTCTGTCTTCAATAAGAACCTCAAAGTCTTCTTGTTGTGCCACGCGGTCAAGCTCATCAACGATGGAGGCGTTATCGGTCGTTGCCGGCCTGATATGCAGCCGTTTGAGAGGTGCGGCTCCATATCCCCGGAATTTTGGAATGGGAGACAATGACGTGTCCATGGATTATAGAAAACGGTATGGGGTATATGATTGCCTGGGAGAAAGGAAACCGCTTAAGAGGTAGCTTAAGGCGGTTTTGAAACGCTGTTTCGTTTGGATTTTATGGGCAATAGCCCATCATTCTTCTTCTAGAGATACTAGTAGGCATCTGTATCCTGTGGAGTAGAAAGCACACGCCTTTCTACTTAATTAGCTATGGTCTTCACGATACTGATAACAAACGAGAGGGTTGATAGTGCCAGTGTAAATACAGGATGAATGGTGTTAAGACCAAGGATTTGTAAAAGTTATATAGCATATTAAATTAAGTGTGTTTTTATTGCTTGCATGTAACAAAACGACTCTCACTTCCAAAATTCTCAAACGCTTTAATTCCAAGAAAGCTAAAAATCCCGCAGCCTGGTAATGAGCTACGGGACTTTTGGTACCCCCAGGGGAATTCGAATCCCCGTCGCCTCCGTGAAAGGGAGGTGTCCTAGGCCTCTAGACGATGGGGGCAAGGGTGATTGGGATGAGATTAAGATACAGAAACCAATGAATGTCGTCAAGCGGTTTCATGAGAATGGATGACGAAAGGCTCGCCTTCAGACGCTTAGGCCGCAGGCAGCGTGTCATTCACGGTCAGAGTCACCTTGCCGGCCTCTCGGCTCACCAGATCCAGGGTGATGTCATAAGGCCCTGCCGGAAGATCCGCGTTGAGGATGACGCAGGTAATCGTCTGGTTGAGGAAGAAGGTCGCGGGCGCCTCTTCCGTAATGCTTTCTGCGGGAATGGTTTCGTCATTGATGAGCAGGACAAGCTGCTGTGGACCAAAGAGGGCGTCATTCAGGCGGATGCTGTTAATCTGCGAGATTTGGCCCGGTCCCAGGGTGTTGACGATATCGAAACCGATGCCTTCTGGCAGACGGCGCAAGCTGTTTTGCTTGTACATACGCTTGAGGATAAAGTTGGGGATGATGGTCATGTCTTAACACTCTCGCTCTGGGGGATGAAACACTTAGTATACACCTCGTAAGGCACCATGGAGACGTGGTGCGGTTGCAGATTGAGCCGCTGGCGCTCGATGAAGGGGGTAAAGTTCACAAGAATCAGCTCTAGCGTGTTCAAATCGCCGGGCTTCTCCTTTAAAATGCCGCTTGGAAGGTAGAATAACTCCTGGCATCGGCATTCTTTCCAATAACGGCCGATTAGAACGCCATTCAGGTAAATATTAATGCGTTCAAATTCCAAATCCTGAAGTCGAATGCCCCAGGGCACGACGGTGTTCTCAAATGCTGGTAGGCTGAATGTCGTCTTCAGGCGGGTGATCGGGGAGGCATCAAAAGATTGAAGCGTTGGAGTCGTATGCTCCGTGGCGTTCCGCTGGCTGTAATAGTTGGGCAGAATTCGGACTTCCTGGCTGCGATCGACGCCATCAATGGAAAGCAGCAGTAAACCTTGCGGGGTTTGGGCATCATCATGGAAGCCTTTGGGATGCCCCAGGCCGCTGACAAAGATGAGCAGCTCATTATCCACGCCATCCTGCCAGGAGTCTGCCGGGATGAGTAGCTTTTGGGGTGGTGGCGCGGCCAAGCCATGCACCAGAACCAGTTGATGCCCTTCACCCAAAAGTTTTCCGTTCAAGCAGGCCGCCCAGAAATGACGGGCGTCGATTTCAAGCTCCTGCGGCTTTTCACCGCGTAGCGTCAGGCGATACCACGCCGCACCCTCATAAATGCCGTTGACGTCAAAATCCAAACCTTCCGGGCTGACGGGTTGATAGGCTGAGGCAAACGCATCGGGCTGACTGAGTTCAGGGGCTTCGTTCCAAACTTCCCACTCGGACAGGATTGGCGTCATCAATCGTGCCGGTTTGGGGGGCTCATGGCTACGAATGTCCCGGCCATCCGGGGAAATGGAGAAGCAGGTCCGGTTATCCGGCGTCAAACCAAAACTGCCATCCGGAAAACGTGCTTCCGGACCCATTACCATTGAACCATCCTCTCTTACCCAGAAGGTGTCTATCAGATGTTGGCCTAGTAAAATCACGTTGAGCTGCCCAAGATGCACCTGTCGAAACTCATTGGCGGGCAGTTCCGGGCATTCAAAGGTTACAACGCCTTGGCCTGACTCCAGTAGACGGATGTCACTGCCTTGCTGATTGGTGTCGAAGGCCGGTGTTGCTGAAGATCCGATTTGAAGCGAAACGGTGGTGGAGCGGTTTGCCTTGAACACCAGCGTATTCTGGTTCTGATACAGAATTTCCGACGTTGAAAAGACAAGCTCATAGCCACAGGCCAGTTTCAGGCGATACGGCAGGATTAACACTTCAAACGGCTTGACTTCCACCGCAAAACGTTGCCCAACAGTCAAACCCTGGACGGAATCGCTCAAGTTACGCAGGAACAGCCAATGCGTTTCCGGG
>DATNQC010000449.1:0-1933 GCA_036702885.1 Oculatellaceae cyanobacterium
CCATTGACCTCGCCGAAATCAAAGGAGTGTTTCTCCATGAATCCCGCAGTTCAGTCTATGCTTGCTGGCAAAAAAGTTGCATTTCTCAGTGTATTTAACAAACAAGGCTTGGAGCCGCTGGCTCGCACACTGGTGGAACAATACGGGTACGTCTTGCTTTCGACTGGTGGAACCAAAAAGTATCTCGCTGAACGCAATCTGCCGGTCATTGAAAGTTCCGAAATCACTGGCTTTGACGAGCTGCTCGGCGGACGTGTCAAAAGTCTGCATCCCGAAATTTTCGCGGGCATTCTGGCAGAAGAAAAAGACCGCTCCAGCGTGCCTTTTGTGGTAGATACGGTTGTCGTCAACCTTTATCCTTTTGAAGCAGAGCGGGATCGCCTGCAAGCATCCCCTGAGGAAGCAGTCGCGTTTGACCATTTGCTGCATTTCATTGATATCGGCGGCTCCGCCCTGTTGCGCGCCGCGGCGAAAAACTATCCACAAGTGAATGTACTGGGTTCTCCAGAGCAATATGACGCCTTTCTTGCCGAACTGGCGCAAAATGGCGGCGCCACGACCTTGCAATACAGAAAACGACTCGCCATTCAGGCATTTGCCCAAACTGCCCATTATGATGCGCTCATTCAACGCCAGCTTTTAAAAGAACTGGACAAGCAGGCTGACCTGCCCAAGCTACCCGACACCATCACCCTCCCGCTGTCCAAGGTGATGGACTTGCGCTACGGAGAAAACCCGCATCAGCAAGCCGCACTGTATGGCGTTGCCTCCCGTGGAACGGATTTTGAATGCCTGTATGGCAAGGAGCTTTCCTACAACAACATTTTGGACATGCAGGCAGCCTGGAATATTGCCACCGAGTTTTCGGAAAATCCTTCCTGCGTCATCGTCAAACACAACAATCCCTGTGGTGCGGCCATCTCCACCCAGTCCCAGGCGGATGCCTTCCAACGCGCCCTGGATACCGATCCACTCAGCGCTTTCGGCGGTGTTGTGGCATTTAACCGTCCGCTAACTGCCGAAACAGCCAAAAGGATGAAGGATATTTTCCTGGAAGTGATTGTCGCGCCAGACTTTGAGCCGGAAGCCTTTGAAACGTTGTCTGCCAAAAAGAACCTGCGTCTGGTGAAACGCACACTACCTGCCTTCCAGGAAGGCGCGATTGACGTGAAGCAAGTGACAGACAGCCTGTTCCTGCTGCAATGCAACGACCCCAAAAAGCAAGCCGCTGCCGAACACAGCCTGAAGGTGGTTACAGAGAAGAAACCCAGCAACGTTCAGCTTGAAGACATGGTGTTTGCCTGGAAGGTCGTGAAACACGTCAAATCCAACGCCATTGTTCTGGCAAAAGAGGGCAAGACAGTGGGAATCGGCGGTGGACAAACCAGCCGCATCGGCGCGCTGGAACATGCGTTGAAACTCGCCTGCGACCAAGCCAAAGATGCCGTAATGGCTTCCGATGGTTTCCTACCGCATGAAGACAACATCTATGCTGCGGCTCAGGCTCGTGTCGGCGCTATTATCCAGCCGGGCGGCAGCATCAAGGATCAGGAAGTCATTAAACTGGCCAACCAGTACAACATCGCCATGATCACCACCGGTATCCGCGAGTTCCGTCACTAAAGCAAGTAAGCACCCAGTAACCTCTAAAACGCCAGACTTCCTTCGTCTGGCGTTTTAATAGAGAGGCAGCCTAATTCAGAGGATGACGGGATTCGTCAAGTTCCTGGCCTAATATGGACTGGTTCGTAAAAGATGGAGAACAATAAGCAGTAATGGGAGATCCACACCCAAACCGTGGACGAGCACTGGCGTACCCAGCGTGCCAGTCTTATCATAAAGCAGCGTGAACAGTAGGCCGCCAATCATCACAGCGATGGCCAAGACAATGGCCCACAAAGGTGGGCAAAAGTGCTGAACAATCACCCAGTGC
>DATNQC010000416.1:0-9539 GCA_036702885.1 Oculatellaceae cyanobacterium
ATCCAGATGCGGCACTCATCATCGGATGCACCGGCGTTCTTCGCCATTGCAACCCAAGTGGGAATCAAGTATTCGCCGCCCTCTTTTTCAGGCAGAATCGCGGTTCCATCGGCAATTCTCAAAATACCCCCAGGCTTTAGCCAACGATACAGCAGCGGATAGACAATCCGCTTTTCCGGATCCAGCAGGTGATGGAGCGCAAAACTGGAGATTGCATAGTCGTACTGCCCTTCCGGCAGTTGGGCTTCCAGAAAATTCGCCTGGTGAAAGGTAATCCGGTTCGCATGGGCCGCTAATTTTGCTTTCGCCTGCGCCAGCATCTCACCGGAAAGATCCACCAAAGTCAGCCGGGCATTTGAGAAGAGATGGGCCACCATCAGGGACAGGTTACCGCTACCGCAGCCCAACTCAAGTATCTCCAACGGTGCTTTCCGATCCACAAAACTGCAAGAAACCAGGGTTTCAAAAATTTCCTGATACTGCGGAATCAATCGCCGGATACTTTGATCGTATTCCGAACTGAACTGATCGAAAAAAGCGCCAACATCAGACGCATGGATGGATGTTGGTGATGACATAGCAATCCTTTCACGGCCCTCTAAAAAATATGCTGCTAGAAGCACATCCTTCTAACAGCATATCAAATCGTTTGTAAACTGCGATCAGTTATTGGAATACTCTTTAAACACCAGTGAGGCATTATGACCGCCAAAGCCGAAGGAGTTGGACATGGCGATTTTCAAATCGGATTTTTCCCGCGCCTGATTCGGTGTGTAATCCAGATCGCACTGTTCATCCGGCGTATCCAGGTTAATGGTCGGAGGAACCACTTTGTTCTGAATTGCCAACACGGAAATAACCGCCTCAACGGCACCCGTAGCTCCCAGCATGTGACCAGTCATACTCTTGGTAGAGCTGAGCGCCATACCGTTTTTCGCATGCGGCCCAAAGACACGCTTGATTGCAATCGTCTCAGCCACATCGCCCAATGGCGTACTGGTTCCGTGAACATTGATGTAGTTCACCTGCTCCGGATTGAGGCCAGCATCAGCCAAAGCAAGCTGCATTGCACGTCCAGCGCCATTTCCATCCGCGCAAGGAGCCACAATATCGTTGGCATCGGCGGTACGGCCGTAACCAACCAATTCACCCAGGATATTCGCGCCACGGGCCTTGGCATGCTCCAGCTCTTCCAGCACCAGGATCCCGGCGCCTTCGGAGATGACGAAGCCATCGCGGTCCTTGTCGAAAGGACGGCTTGCCTTTTCCGGCTCATCATAGCGCTGAGACAACGCCCGCATGGTATAGAACCCTGCAACAGAGAGCGAGGTAATCGGTGCTTCGGCACCACCGGCAATCATGACATCCGCTTCACCATACTGGATCATCCGGAAGGCATCGCCAATGGAGTTTGCCCCGGTCGCACACGCAGTCACGACTGACTGGTTGGGCCCTTTCGCATTGTACTGGATAGCAATCCAGCCAGCCGCGATATCACAAATCATCATGGGCACCAGGAAGGGGCTGCATTTGTGAAAGCCTTTTTCCATGGAACCCTTGAGCTGGACTTCAATCGTCCCGATACCACCGGCTGCACTGCTGACAACCACCCCAAAGCGGGTCGGGTCAACGGCCCCTTCGTACAACCCGGATTGCTCATAGGCCATCTTGGCGGCAGCCATCGCAAACTGGGTGTACCGATCCATCCGCCGGGCTTCTTTCTTTTCCATGTAGTTTTCAGGGACAAAATCCCGGCAAATGCCGGCAATCCGGCAGGTCATCTCTTCTTCCAGCACCATGGTGTTCATCCCGATGCCGGACCGTCCATTGACCAGATTATTCCACATGGTGTCGAGCGTATTACCGACGGGTGTCACAACACCCATCCCGGTAACCACCACGCGACGCTTTCCGTTAGTTGCCATGGTGATTGTTCAGTACCTTATATCAACTGTTTGGGGTTCTTTTTCCCTGAGCGCTACTTAAAAACTAGCCTTGGGTGTGTTTTTCAATATAGTTGACTGCATCCTGAACGGTTTGAATTTTTTCGGCTTCCTCATCAGGAATTTCGGTGCCGAATTCTTCTTCAAAAGCCATGACCAACTCAACAGTGTCCAGAGAGTCAGCACCCAGATCCTGCGTGAAGCTGGCGGTCGGGGTGACTTCAGCTTCATCCACGCTCAGCTGTTCCACGATGACTTTCTTAACTCTTTCAAAAACTGTTTGGGTGGCGTTGCTCATGTGTTTAGTCTCCAATTGAATCAATGAGTGAGTAAATACCTATTGTTGCGGTTGGGGGCATTATAGAACCTAAAAAACCAGCCCACCATCGACGTGAATCACCTGCCCGGTGATATAACCTCCAGATGTTACCAAAAAGAGGACGGCCTTTGCAACATCTTCAGGCTCTCCAAGCCGTCCGAGCGGAATGTGCTCCAGCAACTTGTCTTTCGGAATGTTCTCTGTCATGTCGGTCACAATAAACCCGGGAGCAATCACGTTGGCGGTAATACCACGGCTACCGAACTCCTTGGCGATGGATTTGGTGAAACCAATCAGGCCAGCCTTACTGGCGGCATAGTTAGCTTGACCGGCATTCCCGTAAACGCCCGACACGCTCGAAATATTCACAATCGCTCCGGAGCGCTGCTTGAGCATCAGGCGGGAAACAGCGCGGGTTGTGTAGAAAACCCCGGTCAGGTTAGTGTCGATCACCTTATCCCAGTCCTCATTGCTCATTCGCATGAGCAAACCGTCTCTGGTAATGCCTGCATTGTTGACCAACGCATCAATCCGGCCGAATTTTTCCTGTGCCGTATCAATCAACGCTTGCGCTTCCACGGGATTGGCAGCATCCGCCTGAACAGCCACGGCCTCCACGCCAAAAACTTTGGCGGAATTTTCAACTTCTTGCGCGGCGGCTTTGTTGGAGGCGTAGCTAAACACCACATTAAAACCGGCTTCAGCCAATGCAATCACAATGGCCCGCCCAATTCCGCGGGAACCACCCGTAACAACTGCCGTTTTTCCTTGATTACTCATTGTTCTACCCTTTAACTAACGCTTTATGCGGAAACCGCCGCCGTACTTGCCAATTCCTCGGCAACAGCCTCCAGGGAAGCCATATCCAGGACGTTATACACCTTGACTTCCGGAAACATCTTCTTGAACATGCCCGTCAGCACCTTACCGGGGCCAAATTCAATCACGGTATCCACCCCATGCTCGGTGATCATCCGTTGCATCGTTTGCGTCCACCGCACGGAGCCATCAATCTGCGCACCCAGTTTGCGACGGAACGCTTCCTTGTCTGTAGTATCCGAAGCATCCACATTCGTCACCACCGGGAAAGCAGCGTTATTCAACTCAAAATCCGCCAAAAACTCTGAAAACGCAGCCGCAGCCTCTTTCATCAGAGGGGAGTGAAACGCGCCACCCACTGGAAGTGGCAAGACTCGTTTCGCGCCAGCCTGCTTCAGAACGTCACCAACGCCCGCCACGGCATCCGGCTGGCCGGAAATGACCACCTGATTATCAGTATTGTAGTTAGCTACAACCACCACTGCCTGGTGCTGCGCCTGATATTCAGCAACCAGCTTTTCCACCACTTGGCCATCCAGGCCCAGCACGGCGCTCATGGCTCCTTTGGGCGCATTTTCCATCAGCTCCGCACGACGCTTCACCAATCCAGCAGCCGTTTTCAAAGAAATGACTCCGGCTGCATACAGAGCGCCATACTCACCCAGGCTATGACCGGCCGCCACCACGGGCTTGAGGGCGCAACGCTGACGAAACAACTCCAACGCCGCTAGAGAAGTGGCCAGAATCGCAGGTTGGGTATACAAAGTGCGCCGGAGTTCGGCTTCGGGACCATTAAAGCAGATTTCACTCAAGGCGGGAGTCTGGTCGGGCGTCACAATCCGATCAAACGTTTCAAAGATGTTTTTGCCGGCCGGATGTTCATAAAAGTCCTTGCCCATTCCGACGCTTTGGGAGCCTTGTCCCGGAAATACGAATGCGGTTTTGCTCATCACGCTTCTCCTTGGATTAAACATTGACCGGCCGCTGAGACTTCAGCGCGTCCGCTCTCTTTTGCATTTCCGCTTTCAAACTTTGTGGTAGACGCTGATCCACCGCAGTCCACCGCAAGATGGTGGTTCCCCAGGCAAACCCGGCGCCAAAACCACACAATAGCAGCTTGTCTCCCGGCTTCACCTTGCCTTCTAGGACAGCCTCGTTCAGGGCGATCGGAATCGAAGCCGCCCCCGTATTGCCATAACGATCCAGATTGGCAATTAGCCGCTCTTCCGGAATGCCCAGCTTCTCCGACATGGCATGCATAATCCGGATATTAGCCTGGTGTAGCACCACATGTTCCAGATCCTGAAGGGCAAGCCCCGCCGCATGACAAGCAGCCTGGATGGATCCGGGAACGACACCCACCGTGAATTTAAAGACTTCCCGACCGTTCATGTGGATAAAGCTATCGCCAGAACCTGTTTTTGGCTCAACCAACGGACAGTTTTCCATTTGCGTAAAGAGCGTTAGTTCACCGCCCTTGTTACCATCCAAGTGCAAATCCGAGGCCAGGAAATTCTCTTCCGCGCCTCGTTCAGCTTTAAGGATCGCAGCGCCCGCACCGTCTCCAAACAGAATGCAGGTGTTCCGGTCGTGCCAATTGAGATAACGGGAGTGGATATCTGCGCCAATCACCAGCGCCGTCTTGCACATCCCGGTCCTGAGGAACTGCTGGGCAACCACCAGAGCATACACAAAGCCGGAACAAGCCACCGCCATATCAAAACCGGCGGCGCGGGTTGCGCCAATAGCCGTCTGCACCTGACAAGCCACCGCCGGGTAAATCGTATCCGGCGTGGAGGATGCCACAATAATTAGCTCGATATCGGAGCCTTCCATACCAGCACTCGCAAGCGCCTGTTTCGCCGCCTCGATTGCCAAATCCGCCACGCTTTCATCGCCACTGACGACATGGCGGGTGCGAATCCCCGTACGGGAAGTAATCCATTCGTCAGAAGTCTCTACGAGGGCGGCAATATCATCATTGGTGATACAGCGACTTGGCACATGCGCGCCAATCCCCACCATCTGGACCCCATAGCCCAAAGCACCAGCAGGCGACTTGCCATTGCCTTGCGGGAATGCTATTTCATCGCTCATAACAGCTCCTTTAATTCAAGCCTGCATCTACGTCTAAGGCAAAGCCTTCAGCGTGTCCGCTCTCTTTTGCATTTCCGCTCTCAAGCTTTGGGGCAAGCGCTGATCAACCGCAGTCCATCGAAAGATGGTGGTTCCCCAAGCAAGCCCGGCGCCAAAACCACACAAAACCAATTTGTCTCCCGGCTTAATTTTTCCTTGCAATACCGCCTCGTTCAAAGCAATCGGGATCGAAGCAGCAGACGTATTCCCGTAACGATCCAGATTGACGACCAATCGCTCTTCGGGAATGCCCAGCTTCTCCGACATGGCTTGCATAATCCGGATATTAGCCTGATGCAAGACCACGTGATCCAAATCTGCAATCGCCAGACCTGCAGCCTGGCACGTCGTTTGAATAGAGCTGGGAACCACGCCAACCGCAAATTTGAAGACTTCCCGGCCATTCATGTACACAAAATCATTCACCGGCGTCTTGGGTTCAACCAGCGGACAGTTTTCGGCCTGGGTAAACAGCGTCAGCTCCATCCCTTTACTGCCATCCAGATGCAAATCAGAAGCCAGGAAGTTATCTTCCGCCCCCTGCTCGGCTGTAAGAATCGCAGCACCGGCACCATCACCAAACAGAATGCAGGTATTCCGGTCGTGCCAGTTTGTGTAACGGGAATGGATATCCGCACCAATCACCAGCGCCGTCTTGTACATGCCCGTTCTGAGGAATTGTTGGGCAACCACCAGGGCATACACAAAACCGGAACAAGCCAGCGCCATATCAAAACCGGCGGCGCGAGTGGCGCCAATGGCCGTTTGAACCTGACACGCCACCGCCGGGTAAATCGTATCCGGCGTGGAGGATGCAACAATAATCAGCTCGATTTCAGAGCCTTCCATACCGGCGCTGGCAAGCGCCTGTTTGGTTGCCTCGATTGCCAAATCCGCCACACTTTCATCGCCGCTGACGACATGCCTTGTGCGAATCCCTGTACGAGTCCTGATCCACTCATCGGACGTATCCACTAAGGTTGCAATATCGTCATTGGTGATACAGCGGCTTGGCACATAGGCACCAATACCCGCCATCCGGACTCCATAACACAAAGCGCCGGCAGGCGACTTGCCATTGCCTTGCAGGAGTGCGGTTTCATGGTTCATGGGTTAAATACCTTCTCGAATTTGAGTGCCGATTTTCCCCAACACATCGGCAACAATCGCTTCCTTCGCAACGCGAATTGCATTTTTAATGCCCTTGGCACGACTTCCGCCATGACAGATGACGCAAAGGCCATTAACTCCTAGCAGAAGCGCACCACCTTTTTCTTCTGGGTCCACTTGCCTGATCGAGGCTTTAATGGCAGGCTCCACAAACAAATAGCCTAGTTGGGTACGCACGGTACGCTTCATTTCGGTCTTTAAAATAGAGCCGAACATCTTCATGACGCCTTCTGCGGATTTCAGCGCCACATTCCCGGTAAAGCCATCCGTCACAGCCACATCGACCGATCCGTTAAACAAATCCCGACCTTCGATATTGCCGATAAAGTGATACCGAGAATCCTTCCCAAGGGCTTCGTACGCCTCATGGGCGAACGCGTTGCCCTTGCCTTCCTCTTTTCCAATGTTCAAAAAGCCGACCCGCGGCTTGGCAACACCTGCGACATTTTGCATGTAGATGTTGCCCATCACCGCGAACTGGACCAGCATTTCCGGCGTACAGTCCGCGTTGGCGCCTGCGTCAATCAACAGGCAGGATTTGGAAACAGAAGGCAGTTGCACCCCAATGGCAGGCCGATCAATCCCTTTGACTCGCCCGATGTACAGGGTTGCCGAGGCCATCGCGGCACCGGTGCTGCCAGCAGCCACCATCCCTTGGGCTTCCCCTTTTTTCACGCAAGCGGAAGTGACGTTGATAGAGGCGTTTTTCTTACGACGAACAGCCGTGGCCGCTTCGCCCATCTCAATCACATCATCCGCCGGGACAATCTCGTAATCAATGCCTGACGTATCATGCTTTTTCAGCTCAGCTTCGATCGCCGCCTGGTTTCCAACCAGAAGGATCGAAACTCCATACTCTCTCGCGCCTAAAAGAGCGCCGCTGACGATTTCACGAGGCGCATGATCCCCGCCCATGGCATCGACAGCGATTCGAATGGGATTGTTAGCCATTATGCGGTCTTTTTCACCAAATTAACTGGGGAAATTAGTGCTCGTGGTGAGCGTGCAATTTCTCGCTAACGACGCGGCCTTTGTAATAACCGCATTCCACGCAAAGACAATGGGGTAGTTTCACTGTTCCGCAATGGGGACAGGTGGTTTTTGCAGCCAAAGTGGCTTTCCAATTAGCACGGCGATGAGCCTGATCAGAATGGCCGAGACGCTTCTTAGGAACTGGCATGAGTTAAATCCTCTAGGGGACGATCACAGAATTGTGATCGAGGGGGTACAAAAACACGTGACGTCGATTCTTGCAAAAAAATCCTATCGTTACAAGGGGGCATGCTGAGTCGGCTATGCCAAGCTGCATTCGGCACGCCCACAGACGGAATGCTCGGCGGTTTCCAGGATCAGGAACTGATGGGCCAGATCCTGCAAGTCCAATTCGCCATCCTCACGGATGGTTTCAAAAAAATCCTCCGCCTGAAGTTCACGTTCGCGCTCCGTGGTATCGACATACCGCTCCAGCACGTAACGTTCATCCAGTGCAACCGCAACGGGAACCGGAAATTCCTCCAGGCAGCGTGCGCACTCCAGCATCACCGTCCCGCTGACATGCCCGTGAACACGCAAGCCGGCTGTTTCCTGACGGATTTCCCATTCACAGATCACCGGCCCATCCGTTTTCAAATCCTCGTAAACATATTGGTCTTCCAGGCGCAGGACCGATGTGCGGCTATTCAGAAAAGGCTTAATCCGGAGAATTCCGGCAGCATCAACAAAGGTTTCATGCGGCAATGGTTCGGGGTGAGGTTGCATAGGAACTCCTGATGGATGAATAGATAAATCAATATGGCCGCTTTTTTGGAATTCGCTGGCAATCCGGGCGTGTTTGGTTTTTGATGTAATATAGTCGCGTTTTGGATGCCCATGCAGCAAAGCGCTTACCGAGATTATACCCGATGCCGGATTGAAGATTGGAAGCCGATAATACCTCCTCTGACGAATCGACTTCCCCCAGCTCATCAAGTAAATGTACAAAACCATGTTGGCTGTCCAGATTCAAGAAGATTATCGTCTGGGCGTTTCGGAAATGCCCACTCCCACCCTTCCTCCCCGTGGTGCGATTATTCGGGTCTCAGGGTGCGGACTTTGCGGCTCGGATCTGGACAAGGTGGTCCATCGCAAAAGCCCGCCCGGCCAGGTGTTGGGGCATGAAGTGGTTGGCGTCATTGAAGCTCTGGCTGAAGGGAGTCCCGCAGGTTGGGCAGTCGGCGATCGACTGGTTACCGCACATCATGTTCCTTGCCTGAAGTGTCATTATTGCCTGAATGACAGCCAATCCATGTGCCGCCAGTTCAAAAGCACCAATTTGACCCCTGGCGGCTTTGCTGAACGTATTGCCCTCACCGAAGGGCATTTGCAGCATACTGCTTTCAAAATTCCAGCATCCATCAGCACCGAGGAAGCCAGTTGCGTGGAACCGCTGGCATGCGTGCTTCGCGCCGTCAAACGCAGTGAGAATGGACGCATTCTGAATGGAACGCAGACCGTTGTGATTGTCGGGCTTGGCTTTATCGGCATGTTGGCAGCACAGATCTACAAAAGCGCAGGCTATGCTGTCATCGGGCTGGATTTGGATCGCAGCCGACTTGCATTAGCACGCACGGAAGGCTTCGTCACCGAAGCGCTCCACCCAATTGAAGATCAGCAGGCGCTGGGTGTCGCTTTGGAACAGGTCAGTGCAGTCGGGCTAGCGGATCTTGCCTTTTTAACCGTGGTGAGCCCATCGGTCATCAGACAAGCCCTCTCCCTGTTGCGGGATGGCGGCACACTACTTGCTTTTGCTAGCGGTGTTGATACGGCCATCGATCCATCCGTGCTTTATTTCCGGGAAATCAATTTAGTCACCAGCTATTCGCCCAGCCTGACCGACCTGCAGCAGGCTGCCGAGCTCATTTTCAATCAAAAGATTAACGTGCGTCCCTTAATCACGCATACCGTACCACTTTCGGGCATTAATCAGGCCTTTGAACTCTATCGTTCGGGGAAAGCGCTCAAAGTTTTCGTCAGCATGGAGGAGCACCATGAATCTTGCTGAGAGCCAGGTTCATACTCTCACGCTCCCTTCCCATATGAAGGCAGCCTTGTTTTACGAACCCAACCATGTGACTTACGAAGAAACGCCCGTCCCTCAACTCTCGCCCGGAGAG
>DATNQC010000010.1:0-6547 GCA_036702885.1 Oculatellaceae cyanobacterium
AGCGTATCCAGGGCGTAACCGTGCGAGCCATACAGCATTTTGGCAAGCGTCATGTACAGTTGCCGATCGGGATTATCATTGGCTCGGTTGATTTCCTCCTGCACCACCTTCCGCTCCTGCGGCAATTCTTCTTCCGGAATGGCGGCATTCAGCAGCATATCCGCATGCAGACGCAAGGCTTCTTCAAAATACGGCGTAGCAGTGGTGATGTAATAGTGCGTATAATCATCGCTGGTGGCCGCATTGAATTTCGCCCCGCGGGATTCCAGAATGCGGTCCAGCTCTCCAGGTTTATAGGTGGCCGTCCCTTTGAACAGCAAATGCTCCAGGAAGTGGGAAACTCCGTTAATCTCCGGCGTTTCGTTCACCGAGCCGGTTTTGACCCAGGTATCAATGGTCACAATCGGCTGACTGTGGTCCTCTTTAATATAGAGGGTTTGACCGGTAGGCAATTTGGTTTCAATAATGACCGGGACCGGTGTGTTTGCCCATGCCACCGGGAAGCTGAGCATTAGCATGCCCGTAATCAGGCAGCTTCCCAGTACGCGACGCAACCAACCTGTTGAAAGACCCTGGGTCATGAACACACCTCTTCTATCAAATCACCTCAATAGCCCGCCGGAAGAGAAGAAATATGCGCATTAACCGCATCATGCCTTGGGAAAAACCGGAGGGGCTCATTTCAACCAACGAATTGTGATTATAGCAGATCGCCGAAAATCCGCAAAAAGCCACAAGGCAGAGGTGACAATCAATCTCAGCCTCTACAATGGCTAAACTCGGAGGTATGCCTTAATCCCCTGGAACATGGCGTTCAAAAGGCCGATGTTAGACATCGGATCAATGCCGCCGGAGGTTAAATACTGCTGCATCCGGGCTTGCCAGTAAGGATAGATGTCTTCCTTGCTCAACTCCAGCACGCTGGCAATGGAATACAACTTGGCCCAATCCAGCGGCATGGGGAGAGCACCTCGCCACATATCCACGATTTCCAACCGCTGATTCCGCGGAAAGCGCTTGAGGAACTGGACGTTGCTCAGGTTTTGCTCCCGCTGCATCACTTTCAGGAACTCAATGCCGGCATCCATAATGCGTGGCTCTTCAGGGCGCTTGTATTCTGGAAACTCTTCCGGCTGAATGCCCATCACCACGGCAATCCGCTCCAGGGTGGTCGTCCGGGTGGAAAAAGGGATGCTTTCATCAATCAGGCTATAGACGTAAGAAAGGGTTACCCCAATCATTTCGGCGAAATCTTTTTTATGCAGATTCACCTCTTCCAAAAAGGCAACTAAGCGCTGACTACTATTTAAAGGCTTTGATGATGCGTCCATCGGCTTTTCATGAATCTCAGTGGTTATCATCAATTATCCCCTCTCGATTTCAATAAGCGACAAAACTCTCTCTATACAGCCAGAAATGGCTTTCTGTTCCAGTACTCGTTGCGAATGCCGACATCATTGGGATTCCCCAGTATGAAACTGGAATCAATTCTAGCAAAAAATTGAAAAACTGGGTCAAAGTTGAACATGTTCTTATAGCCCATCACGCCCCTAGCATTCTGAGAAAGCCACAAGATAAAATGTCGATAGTTTATGAAAAAATGTAACATCCATTTTTAAAATCAGAGCGTTTTTCAGACATATCGGCTACACTGGATTTACCTTGCGGTTAGAATAAAGAATACAACTAGGTTAAGGATATCCTCCATGACCGAAACAGAAGTAAGACTGAGTGAACTTCGGAACCAGATTACCCATCTGTCGGAAATCACTCAGGAAGGTTGGGTTCTAAAGTGGGGCGAGTCCCCCCAGAGTGCATTCGAGATCATCTGCCGTAACGCGACCCCTCGCCAAATGGAAAAACTGGACGCCATCGTCAGCGAAGGGTATCGGAAAGCACTCGTCAAACACTCCTAAAAGGGAAAACCTCGCAGGCGAGGAGATTAAAACTGGGCAGCGCATTGACGCAGAAAATGCGCCTTAGGAGGTTAAATACCGATTCGCCGAGGGTGCATAGCCTTTGGTCAGCGTCTTATGCTAGGCTGGGGCCATGCGATTGTTCTTTCTTCAGTCGGGGTTTCAAAACGGCCTCTATAACATGGCCTTAGACGAGGCTCTTTTGGAATGGGTGCGGGCGGAGCAACAGCCCATCTTTGTCGTTCGCACCTACCGTTGGTCCCAAGCAACCCTCTCACTGGGGGTGAATCAACCAGTGAGCGACATTCCCACACTCATCCAACGGTATCAACAGCAGGGCCAAACGGTGGAAGCTGTGGTGCGTCGTCCTACGGGCGGTCGAGCCATCCTGCACGGAAATGACATTTCCTTTGCCTTGATCACCAATAACCCGCCCTTGCTCCGACAATCACTCAAGGACTCTTATGCCACCCTGTCCAGCCTGGTTGAACAGGCATTGCAAGCACTGGGCATTGCCACAATGCCCATCTCCACCACGACAAGCCGGGATTACCTCCGTTCCCCCCTCTGCTTTGAAACCAGAACCCCCAGTGACCTCCTGACGCCAAGCGGTCAAAAGCTCTCTGGTAGCGCTCAGCTTCGTCGCGCAGGCGGAATTTTACAGCACGGTGCTGCTTTTTTAGAGCATTACGGTATTTCCGAACCAGTATTCGCCGCACAATTGTTTGAAGTGACGACCACAACGCTGCAAGCTCCGCTTCAGCCGTTTCCCTTGAATGACATCCAGGAACCGCTTCACGCACTCCAAAAACGTTATGCTGCCTCTGCAGAAGAACTCGCCTCAGCAGTGGCAAGCCGCCAGCCCGCCCCTATTTTGTAGCCACGGCCTTTTCTTTTTGGAAGATGTGAATCGCCATCCCATGAACGGCTTCTGCTGCTTCCATAAGGGTTTCCGGCAGGGTGGGATGAGTATGAACCGTCAGCGCCAGATCTTCCGATGTTGCGCCCATCTCGATGGCCAGCGTTGCTTCTGAAATCAGCTCCGATACATCCGGGCCAATCATATGAACGCCTAACACCACATCGGTTTCGGCATCTGAAACAATTTTCACGAAACCTTCCGGCGCATCCATACTGAGCGCCCGGCCACTCGCCGCAAACGGAAATTTGCCAACTTTGACCGCGTGCCCTTGCGCCCTGGCCTCTTCTTCCGTCAAGCCAACCGTGGCAATTTCCGGATCGCAAAACACCGCCGCAGGCATCGCGCGCACGTCCAGCACTTCGTTTTGCCCTGCAATCACCGCCGCAGCCACCAAGCCTTCCTTAGAGGCTTTATGCGCCATCAAGGGCGGTGCCGTAACATCTCCAATTGCAAAAATATGCGGTATGGACGTTCGCATCTGCTGATCGGTGATAATAAAACCTTTTTCGTTGGTCTTCACGCCAGCCTTTTCCAAGCCCAGACCTTGAGAATTGGGTTTGCGCCCCACGCAGACCAACAGTTTATCCACCTCCAGCGTAGCTGGCCCCTTGGGCGTTTCAAACTCGACAAACACAGTACTGCCCTGCGCAACCGCTTTTTTGGCTTTGGTATCCGTAAAGACATCCACACCCCGTTTTTTCAGTGAACGTTGCAAGGTTTGCACCAAATCCAAATCCACACCCGGCAGGATTCTGGAGCCAAGTTCGATAATGCTGACCTTCGCACCCAGCTTGGCGTAAAGCGTTCCCATCTCCAGCCCAATAACGCCGCCGCCAATCACACAGAGCGTTTCAGGGATTTCCGTCCATTCCAGCCCTTCTTTGGATTCAACAATGTTTTCCCCGTTAAACTCAAAACCAGGAATCTGAATCGGCGAAGAGCCCGTTGCAATCAAAAAATTGGCCGCTTCCAGCGTTTGGGAGTTGCCGTCGGCCTCCGTCACTTCCAGCGTATGCGCCCCCGTAAAACGCGCTGTGCCGTATACAGTTTCAATACCATGGGCCTTGAAAAGCTGCCCGATACCACCCGTGAGCTTTTTCACCACACCGCTTTTCCAGGCTTGCAGCTTGGCCATATCAATCCGCAGGCCATCCACAAAGATACCCATTTCCCCGGCATGCTGGATCTTGTCATACAGACTGCCCGCGTAAATCAGGGCTTTGGAAGGAATACAGCCCCAGTTCAGGCAAACACCGCCCAAGGCCTGCTTTTCAACAACCGTGACTTTTTTACCGAGCTGCGCCAGACGAATGGCGGCCACATACCCGCCCGGCCCCGCGCCAATGACGACAACATCCGGTTTTCGCCCCATTCTATAAGCCCTCCGACACCAATAACATCGTCGGGTTTTCCAGGTATCGGATGACCTCCTTGATAAACAAGGCCGCTTCCGCGCCATCCACCACCCGGTGATCGCACGCAATGGAGAGATACATCATCTCCCGGATCACAATCTGATCACTACCGTTCACCGTGCGCACCACAGGACGTTTTTCAATTTTATTGACGCCCAGAATCGCCACTTCCGGATAGTTAATGATGGGAATTCCAAACAGACCACCAATGGAACCGATACTGGTCAGCGTAAACGTACCGCCCTTCAGCTCGTCCAAAGTAAGTTTACCGCTGCGCGCCTTTTGCGCCAGTTCCGCAATTTCCCTGGCCAGGGTGAAAATACTTTTTTGATCCGCCGCTTTGACCACCGGGACAATCAAGCCTTGCTCAGTGGCAACGGCAATGCCCATATTGTAGTCGTTTTTGTAAACCAGCTCCTGGGCCGCCTCATCCAACTGGGAATTCAGAACCGGATACTTCTTAAGCCCCGCAATAACGGCCTTGATGACAAATGGCAAGTAGTTAAGCTTGATGCCTTGCTCTTCGGCAAACGGCAATAATTCTTCCCGCACGGCAACCAGCTTGGTCATATCCACTTCTTCCACATAGGCAAAGTGTGGCGCGGTTCTTTTAGCGTGGCTGAGGTGTTCCGCAATTTTGCGACGCAAACCGCCAAACGGCACGCGACGCTCCCCACGCACCTGCAAGGCTCCAGCAGGCTGTTTTGCTGGCGTTGCGACAGCCGTCCCTCCCGCATGAAACGCCTTAACATCCTGCGGAGTAACCCGACCTTTGGGACCACTCCCTGCAACGAGCGTCAAATCCACGCCCAACTGACGCGCCATCTTGCGGGTTGCCGGAGCCGCCAGTACCTTTTCAGAAGAAATCATCGGGCGTTCCTGCACCGCGGTTGCGGTTACCAGCTTGCCATTGGCCGGCGCTTCCGCCACCACCCGCTCTTGTTCAGCTGCTTTCGGCTTGGAAACCTGCCCATCTTCAAAGACGGCAATGACGCTTCCCACTTTGACGATTTCACCCGGATTGCCGCGAAGTTCGAGAATCACGCCACTAACCGGCGACGGGATTTCTGCCGTGACCTTATCCGTCATCACTTCCACAATGGGTTGATCTTCCTGGACGGAGTCGCCCGGCTTGACAAGCCACTGAACGATTTCTCCCTCATGAATGCCTTCCCCGATATCGGGCAGCTTGAACTCAAAAGCCATTGCAGTCAACCTCCGCAGCCAAGATGTTTAAAATCCCGTCTTTAACATACTATTTTCAAACTTCCGGTTTGGGCAAGAAGCTGCCGGCTCCACTCTGAGACTATCCCGGAAGCAAACACAATTTAAAAGCGCCGACCGCATCGACCTTTGCTGCCTGGCCTTCAGGCGCTTATTCAAATTCCATGACCTCTTTGATACCGAGGAAAATACGGATAGCGTCTGGCACGTAAATTTTCTCCAGCGAGTAGGGGAATGGCGTGTCAAAGCCTCCAATCCGCTTCACGGGAGCTTCCAGATACTCCACCGCACGTTCGGCAATCAGCGCGGCAATTTCCGCACCATATCCGCAGGTTTTGGGCGCTTCGTACACAATCAACGCCCGCCCCGTCTTCCGCACGGAATTCAAAATCGTCTCCTCGTCCACGGGGTACAGCGTGCGCAGGTCAATAATTTCACAGCTGATGCCCTCTTTTTCCTGCGCCTTTTCGGCAGCCATTTTGCAGGGCTCTACCATCGCGCCATAGCAGAAAATGGTTAAATCACTGCCTTCTCGCGCCACACGGGCCGGACCAATAGGCACCGTATAGTCCCCTTCAGGGACTTCTTCCCGGAAAGCCCGGTAAATCTTTTTAGGCTCCAGGAAAATCACCGGATCTTCTCCGCGGATGGCCGAAGCGAGCAGCCCTTTGGCATCGCTGGGCGTGGAAGGGATCACCACTTTCAACCCGGGCGTATGGGTGAAGTAGGCTTCTGGGCTCTGGGAGTGATATAGCCCACCCCGGATGCCGCCACCATACGGCGTCCGGACGACCACCGGGCAACTATACTCCCCGCCGGAACGATACCGAAACTTGGCCAATTCCGATACAATCTGGTCAAATGCCGGATAAATGAAATCGGAGAACTGAATTTCCGGCACGGGCTTCAGTCCATAGACAGCCATGCCAATTGCCGTCCCAACAATGCCCGTTTCCGACAATGGCGTGCTGAACACACGTTCTTCGCCAAATTCCTTCTGCAAGCCTTCTGTCACGCGAAAGACGCCCTCGTTCTGCCCGACGTCTTCCCCGAACACCAGCACACGATCA
>DATNQC010000018.1:0-11989 GCA_036702885.1 Oculatellaceae cyanobacterium
TTCTCAGAGGGCCGCTTTTGAGCGCCTATATATCGAATTGCTTGAAGCGAACCGGGCGACCAATCTCACCCGAATTACGGAGGAATCGGATTTTCTGGAGCGCCATCTGTTGGATTCACTGGCGATTGCGCCATTTCTCCCAAGCGGGGCGCGGCTTGCCGATATCGGGAGCGGGGCGGGCTTTCCGGCGATTCCCATTGCCATTGCCAGACCGGATGTGCAGGTACTGGCGGTGGAATCGGTTGGCAAGAAATGTCAGTTTATTCATGCCATGGCGGAACGCTTGGCGCTGCCGAATTTGAGTGTTTGCAATGATCGCAGTGAAACAATGGGGCGTCATTCGGACTTTCGCGAGCGCTTTGATATGGTGACGGCCCGGGCGGTGGCTGCACTGCCGGTTTTGCTAGAGCTTTGCACCCCGCTGGTCAAGCCGGGAGGGCGTTTTCTAGCAATGAAAGGTTTATCCTACGAGGCGGAACTGGCAGCTTCCGAAAAAGCGATGAAGCTGCTGAATGCGCAATTGGCGCAGGTGGTGACGTTCCCGCACCCCAAATTGTCGGGTTCACGGGTGCTGATTTTTGAAAAAGTGGCCCCCACGCCCAAGGATTACCCGCGTCCGGCGGGAATGCCTTCTAAAAAGCCTTTGTAATGCTAAAAGCAGGCGTTTTTTATGAACGCCTGCTTTTTATACTTTGTAGTTGCCTTAGGAAAGCCCCAACTTTTGCGCATTCAGGTTCTTATGAATGCTTTTGGCGATATCCGTCTTACCGTCTTTTTCCATCAGGTCTGCCACGTTGCGCAGGAAGTTCAGCACTTCCGGGTTGCCGGGCAGGGGGCCTTGGGCTTTGTTCTGCAGGGTTGGACGGCTTGCAGGGGCTGCCTTTCGGGCTGCTAAGGCTCGGTTGACAGGCGCGCTGGTTCCGGTAGTCGGCATGCGCTGCTGCTGGAGTAATTTATTGGGCTGAAGTTGTTTTTTGACCTGCTCTTTTGCATCTTGTGCGCGTTTGAGCTCACGCCGGAGGGCTTCCTGATACTCCCGATCGGATGCCGTTGGCTTACTGGCGGGTTTTGCAGCCCTGGCCTGAGGCTGGGCTTTCAAGTATTGATTGAGGGCCTGCTTTGGCGGAGCCGCTTTCAGCGGTTGGGTGGGCATGGGTCGTTGTGCTTCTGTCGGTTGTTCAAACGACCGAACCGGTTCAACGGACTCCATCTTTTTCAGGCTGCGCAGGCCGATCAGATCGGTTGCTTGCGGCTTTTTAGGCGGATTTTTATATTGCTTGCTCTGCTTGTTGCGGTAAGCGTCCGCCATTTCCCGGAAGCCCCGGCGTTTGCCCGTCGACTCTTCAATGTTTTTATCGGCAAGCAGGTCTTCCAAGGGTTTTTCCGCCTGCCGCAGTCGGATGACCCGATGCGCGATGAAACCGACAACACCCAGCAGCACTAATCCTAACAAGCCGTAGGGAATGTAGGTTTCCCAACTGCGGGGGAGCTTCAGCGTGGGGAAGGGTAGCGTTTCATGGGCTGCAATGTTGGTGGTCGCTTCGGGCAAGCTTAAAGGCGCAGCTAGGATTTCCGTCGGGGTTTTGGCTGTGGGAGCCGGTTGGATGGACTCCTCTATGGGCGGTAATTCCAGAACGCTGTCATCTGCACTCAGTTGGGGCTCGGCGGTAGGCGTGTTGCTGGAACTTATGGCCGGGTCCACTGCTGTTTCCGAGTGCGTATCATCGGATACGGTAAGGGCTTCTTGGCTAGCCTCCTGTGGGTTGGAGATGGCGTCTTGCTTTGTGGCAACTTGGGCGTTCGGGTTCGGTAAGCTGTAAGCGCCCATGGTTGCGTTGAAAAAGGCGATGGCGGGCTTACCCAGGTTTTCTCCGCGGATGATCATGCGGAGCTTATGCTCCCCAAGGGGCTGCATGATGACATGGCTGATATTGGCCGCCCGGAGGAAGTTGGTTTTGACGGTGCCGTCCGTCTGGATTTGATCAATATCCAGGATGAGCTTGTTATTGGAAACATGCACTTTATGGACGGGCAAAATACTGTCGGTATGGAAAATAATATTGGTCTTTTCCCCGTTGGAAGCAAAATCTACGCTCTCCAGCCTGTAATTATCCGCCCAGGCAGCGCCACATAGAAACAACGGCAGCAATATCGCGCGATGCCACCAAAGTCTACCCAGATTCTCTCTCATGCCACCACCATACACTTTCCACTCGTTTGTTGGCCGATTCACACGCTGTGACGACTTTTCACAACATACCGGCTTTTTGACCGGTCTTCATCAATCAACCGGTCTAGTTTAAAATTCAAAAAACCTGAAAAGGCTTGTTTGATGGTGACTTTAGCGAATTACCATCCGGGAGTGACGGTGTTTTATTTTCCTCCACATGGAGGAGCGTGACAGGTGATTTGAAAATAGCCTTCCTGAAAGAGAACCGTTTAGTTGCCAGCGCCTAGATTGCTTTTCTGGCCTCAGGTTCCGGGAAAAAATAATCCCAGCTTTTGATGGCGCCGCAGTCCTGGCAAACTGCAAACTGGTTCATGAACATCAGGTCGGCGATAAATGTCTGCTGGTTGACGGTAATTACTACTTCGTCAAATTCGTTGCACCCCACCTCGACCGTTCCCTGATAGTTCGGCTGGAGCATCAACTGGAACTCGTTGGAACGGCAGTTTTTGCATTGAAACATCATGAAAGGCTCCCTCATTTGCCCAAGCTGATCAAAGCTGTGGTGCCTGTGGCCATGGCATGATCATCCTTTCGGCCAAACTTGCTAGCGCTTGAATCAAGCTGACTCCCAATTCCCGTCCTCCGGGAAGTTCCGTTGGATCGCGTCAAATACTTGTTCTATGATACCGTGTGTTTGAGTTTTCTGATTATCAGGCAAGGCTTTTTGACGAAATATGACAGAAGCGCTTTGTATTCTCGGTTCGACCGGCTCCATTGGAACCCAGGTGCTGGATGTTGTTCGGCGCTTTCCTGAGCGCTTCCAGGTGAAGGCGCTGGCTGCCGGGAAGAACATTGAACTGCTGGCGTCCCAGGTGCAGGAATTTCAGCCTGGCGCTGTTTCCGTCCAAACGCCGGAATTGGCGGATGCCCTGCGGGTCCTGCTGCCGGATTATCGTGGCAAGATTCTGACTGGCGTCGAGGGGTTGAACAGGCTGGCGGAATGGCCGGAGGCTCCTACGGTGATTGTGGGTTTGGTTGGCCTGCTGGGGCTGGAGCCATCTCTCAAAGCCTTGCAAGCCGGGAAAAAACTAATTACGGCCAATAAGGAAACCTTTGTCGCTGGCGGACACCTGGTTTCCGCCTATTTGGACCAGATTCTCCCAATTGATAGCGAACATTCAGCGATTCATCAGTGCTTATGCGGACAGGACCGGGCTGCCATTGAAACGATTTATCTAACCGCCTCAGGCGGTCCTTTCCGGACTTGGAGCCGGGAAGCAATGGCTTCGGTGACGCTGGAGCAGGCGCTTAAACACCCCAATTGGGTAATGGGGCCAAGGATCACCATTGATTCCGCCACGATGATGAACAAGGGGCTGGAAGTGATTGAGGCCCATTGGCTGTTTGGCCTGCCCTACGAACAAATTCAGGTGATTGTGCATCCGGAAAGCATTCTGCATAGCGGCGTAGCGTTCAAGGATGGTTCGGTTTTGATGCAGATGGGCGTGGCGGATATGCATGTTCCGATTCAATATGCCATGACCTACCCGGAACGTTTGCCGAATCTGGAGCCTGGTGTAAAACTGGATCTGCTGAGCTTGTCTAGTCTTAACCTGGAGCCGCCCGATTTTGAGCGTTTTCCCTGTTTGAGGTTGGCGTATGAGGCTGGGCGAATTGGTGGTGGCGCGACGGCTGTTTTGAACAGTGCGGATGAGATGGCGGTACAACTTTTCCTGGAGCGCAAGATTGGCTTTATGGATATTCCACGTCTGTTGGAGGCGACTTTGGCGTCTTATGACACCCTGAACGCCTCGCTACGGCCATCTTTGGAAGAGATTCAGGGGCTGGATACCTGGGCGCGCCGCTTCGTGCTGGAAAAATCAGGCCGGGAAAGCACTTTGTGTTCATAAAATGAGCCAGTGGGACCGCGAAAAATTAAACGAAAGCAATAAATGCTTGTAAAAACAAAAAATACATTATAATAGGTCTTGTAAATGTATACCCCTTCGATTGGCCGGACTTTGCATAAAGTCCGGTTTTACTTTAAGTTAAATTTTCAAGTTTATGGGTTAATTTAAATATATTGTTTTATAGATATAAAAAAGAAAAACCGGAGGGGACTCCGGCAATTGAATCAGCTTCATAGGGGGGTTTTACGAATTTGCTTGCAATTAATATTGGCTTAGGTAGGGTAATAATTTTTTCACGCGCTTGGGATCGGGAGCGCCCAGGGTTTTAAGGAGTACAGGCACGACTTTATTCATTTGGCATATAAAGGAGTAGCCGCCTTTCGGGATGGTGCAATTGCGGCAATCTGCCTTGGTGACATAGCACTTGATCGCCTGATCGGTCCAGGTTTGCGTAATGGAAGTCGATACTTCCTCATCAACCGGTTGTGCCCAGTAATCCACTGCAGTGGGCGCAATGACCATCAAACAGCCTCCTCATTCCTTGAACCTGTCATCCATGTCACGTCATGGATTTTCTGGCATGATGCCGGGGAATCTTAAGACCACACTCGCTTTCCTGATGTTTCCATCGTACTTCTTTTCTCCCCGGTTTGCCTTCCACTGTATGGATGAATTTCCGAAAAAGCCTGTGGATGCACTGCCAGGCTCTTTTTCAGCATGGAAAACTGTATTTCAGATTTGCCGGGATCCGTCGATAGGAGGAGTGTCTGTTTTTGGAGCGGGAACTTTCAAATGTACAGGATTCTATGCGTGGAGGCCGAGGGACGCGCGAATGCGATGCTGGAGGGACTCCGCGAAACCTTGAAAAAGCATGGTTATCAGGCGAAAAGCCTGCCTCCGGAAAACGTGGTTGAGCATATTCGGGAGATGAGTCCGGATGCGGTGCTGCTGAGCATGGCGGTTGACGAATGCGTTCAGCTCTGTCGCAAACTTCGGGAAGAACCTCAACTGGAGCATTTGCCGGTCATTCTGGTTCAACCGGAAGATACGCCCGCTTGCGTTCAGGAGCTTGATTGCGGCGCTTCGGATTTTATGGCAGCCAGCCTGCCGGAAGCGGAGCTGTTGGCCCGCCTTCAGGCCAGCATTCGCACATGGGCGGAGCTTCGCAAGGCGGAAGAGCTGAACCGGCAACTGACGAAAACCAACCAGGAACTGTTTGAGCGCAACCGTCAAATTGAAAAAGAGTTGTACGTGGCGCGTCAACTTCAGCAGAGCTTGCTGCCCCCCTTTATTCAGGAGGACGATCCGGCGCTTTATAGTCCTCTGGCGTTAAGTAAGTGTCATTACCGGGATGAGAAGGTCCGCATTACGGGACTGTATGTGCCGTGTGATGCATTGGGAGGGGATTTGTATGACGTGCTCCAGTTTTCAAACGGCGCCATTGGCGTGACCATTGCGGATGTGTCCGGGCATGGGGTCCCTGCTGGATTTATTACAGCCATTTTCAAGTCCTCTTTTTACCGTTTGACCCATAACCACCCTGCGCCCGGGGAGCTTCTGTTCCACCTAAACAACGAAATGTCGGATATCGTAAAAACCGGGGAGTATGTCACAGCGCTGTATGGCCTGGTGCAGCCGGATGAAGCAGAGCCGGGACGGCTCAACTTCCTGTACTCCGGTGCTGGGCACCCGTACCCGCTGTATTACAACGCTGCTGCTAGAAGACTGGAGCGCTTGCAGGAAAACGGGACGCCGCTCGTCTGGTTTAAGGACATGGAGTATCACACGGCCCGGATTCCGCTCTCTCCCGGAGATAAGATTCTATTGTTTACGGATGGCGTGACCGAGATGCGGAACGGTCAGGGTCGGTTGTTCGGTGAAGAGGTGCTGGAGCAGAAATTCCAGGAACTCGTGGCATCTGGCGAGCCGCATTTGCTGGATATGCTGGTGCAGCACCTGTCCGACTTCACCGAAGGGCACCCGCTGGAAGACGATCTCAGCCTGGTGTTGATAGAGCTGGCTTCTTAGTTATTTTCCAGTCACAGCGACGAGCTGAAACTGCAAGAAGTCGCTCCCGGATGGCGCTTTAGCGTATAGTGTAGCTTTAACCGCATCTTTGCCATTAATTTGAGTGTGTTCGATGCGTACTTTGTTTTTGGCATCCTTTGGAACTTTTGGAACTTTGGTTGCGGGTGCAATAGACATCTTAGGCAGTGGATCACTTTGTATGTGTCTATTGCGTTTGGAAAGGCTTTCCTCAACTTCCAGCAGAACCTTGTATGTAAGGGCCCTAATATCGGGTTCAAAGAGCAACCCTTGTTGAGTGGTGTCTACTTCCACGCAGAAGAAGCCTGCTTGTGGATGGGACCAAAGCGACTGAGTTTTGCCGCCAGCCTGGCGCATGATGCCTGGTGCTTTTAGAACACAATCTAAAGGCGGTGCGGTACTGGTTGCGCTCGGTGCTGGCGATGGTGATGCGGGAGGCGTGGATGGCGGTAGAAGGGAGTATCTGGAGTCGATAGTATGTGGGGCGGACTGGCGTGGTGCTTTTTGGGGACTGTCATTATGCCTCTGGTTGTGTGCTAGAGCTATGCCACCGGTGCAGGCAATGAGCATGGACAACACAGCCCCTACCTTCATTAGTTTTACACGCCGTCTTATCGGTTCCTCAGGGTCCTCAATGAAAAAATAGGGAGCTGGAGGCTTTTGACGTTTAGAAAGGCCAAGACCCTGAAAGTGGAGCGTATGGGTAGGCATTTGACTATACATGTTGAAAATCCTTGAGTCAGGGCTGCATCTAGTCAGGTAAAACCGGAACACATAGGGGGATTGCTTGAAGAGCAATGGCATTACTCAAAGGGGGGGGCAGGGGATGATTGCTATTCTTATTAGTAGAAACGCTGAGGAGCAGAGACCGAAAAAGGCTTCTCTAAAGAGGTGGATCTTAGGCTCGTGAGGATAAGCAGGCTTATTTTTTTCCAATCGCAGCGGTGATCTGATACCGTAAGAGACCGTTACTAGGATTTTTAGCGTATAGGGTAACCTCAGCTGCCTGGCGTCCATCCACTGTTTTTTGTGTAACGCGGACCTTGTTTCTTTCGTCGGGTGAAACTTGATTCTCAGGATTGGTTATAGAGACTCTGGGTAATGGCTCTTTTTGCATGGTTTGCCCTGTCTCCCTGCGGAGCTGTTCAGCAGCTTGTGGGAGGACTTCGTTTATAATTTGGGAGCGGAATTTTGAGTCAAAAAGCAGTTCTCGCTGAGCTGCATCTACTTCTACGCAGAAGAGTCCTGTTTGCGGGTGGGACCAAATCATCTGAACCGTGTCGTCCTTTGTGGGGATAGCAATGCCAGGCGCTTTAACCGCGCAGTCGAGTGTCAGCGTGTCGGGAGAAGGCGTTGAAGATGGAGAATGGCTGGTGGATGGCGATTGAGAGTAGGTTGAGTCTGTTTTTGGGGGTGTTAGAACAGCAGCACCTCCACCAATAGCTAGGGTGAAGGCGAGTCCTGCCAAAAACCCGATAGCTCTTTCCTTGTTTCCTCCAAACTGGACAGTATCACTGCCGGTTGCTTGTAAGGCTGCTTGGGGTATCTTGCTATAAACTGGACGAGCAGTGAATGAATGATTGTGAGTGACAGCAGGGTGACCCTGAAAGCTGATGGTGCGCATTGAACAATCCTTGAGGGAGGGGCATCTAGTCAGTAAGAAAACAGAGCACATAGCAAGTTTGCCGGGAATGCAAAATGATATTAGGGCGAATTAAGCTTGTATGATTTAATGGCAGCGTAACTCATCTGTTTTTTTGAGTGACTTCAATGCGAATCTCTTTTGGTACCCAGATATGTCCTCAACCGCCCTCCCTCCCTGAAAAACCGAAAATGGTGGCGGTGTTAGGCGGTTCTAAACAAAACCCCGATACACAACCTTATTTG
The DNA here is from genome assembly GCA_036702885.1 of Oculatellaceae cyanobacterium. GTDB lineage: Bacteria > Cyanobacteriota > Vampirovibrionia > Vampirovibrionales > Vampirovibrionaceae > DATNQC01. The sequence goes on from DATNQC010000018.1 coordinate 8,014, forward strand.
GAAATCCTGAAGCTTGCTTCCGAAAAACTATCGGCGATGGGGTATGGCATTATCACGGGTGGTTCGCCAGGTGCTAATTTCTATGGGAATTGGGGTGCGCATCCAGATAGGAGCTATGCCATTCACGTCCGAGGGTGACAGCCTACAGAAAATCGCCGACCGGACAGTCATCAAGCCTTATACCAGGATTACGCCATACTCGAGACTGGCGCGGAACGGACTACCCTGTTAAATCAGCTATGTGACACATTGATTATATCGCCCGGAGACCGGCAGTTTGCAGGAGCTTGCCGTTACCCTGGAAAGTATGTACTATAAAGCGCCGCAGGCGCCTAAAAAATTGATTTTGCTGGGCAAGGATTTTTGGCAGCCCATGTCGCAACTCTTTAAAAATATGGTGCGGATGGGGGTTAGTGAGCCTCGAATTTTTGAGGACGCGACGGTGCTGGATGTTCCCTTGAACAACCCGGCCCAGGCGGCGGAGCAACTGGTGAGGCTGATTGCGGGACAAACACCCGTGCCCCAGTTTGGCCGCCAGGTGCGTCAGGCTGGAGCAAGGTTGAGGCTACTAGGATAAAGGCTCATGAACGGTCTAGTATGCGACCATTCTTCAATAAAGCGGACTCCGCCCTGCTTTATGAATACCAGGATTTCCCGGGCCCATTTTGGAAGTGATGCTATCTCGAGGTCCTCCTCGTCTGTGCGGCAGGACAATCGGGAGCACTCCGGTGTCCGGCTGTTGCTACAGATGTTTTATCCATTGTTGGAGCAGATACAGCAGGCAATCAATCACTTGCAGATTTTTGTTGCGCAACATGTTGGACTTAGGAAAGTGAAATTATTTCACTCCAATTTTCTCAATCTTTATTACGATACTCAGCGAAAGTGGTACTTTGTGGATAGGCCCAATGCAGATGGGGTGGTCGTGATTGTGCCTACGGTCAAAAAAGACGGTAAGGATTACGTGATCTTCCTGATTTCCCAAAGACCACCGCTAGGCCGGAAGAATATTATCGAGTTTCCGGCGGGATTGATTGGGGATAAGGATGGCGGTGTTGAGGATGTTGAAACTGCTGCAAGACGAGAGTTGCTAGAGGAAACCGGCTTGCGGGTTCGACGGATTATCAAGATGTCTGTGGCGGATTCCTCGGTCAGCTCTCCGGGAATTGCCACGGAAAAAGGAAGTATTGTTTATGTTGATTGCGATTTGACAGCTCATGCTTCCAATTTGGAAGCCGACGGGGAAGTGATCAAAAAAGTTGTAGCCGTGGAGAAAAATCATGTAAAGCGCTGGTTGGAGCATAAATCCTACCAGGGATTCACCATTGACGCTTCTGTGATGGCGGCCCTTTACGGGATGCCGGAAGAGGAGCAGGCTGCACAACCGTTTGATAGCTTTGTTATTTATGATGTTGAAAAGAACATAGATGACGAAGCAGCACCAGTCCATTAAAACTGATGTGCTCGAAGCGCTTGATTTTATGGCATATAGTCGGGTCCGAAAGCGAGATAGGTGCTGATAAACCAGAGCTTTCTCCGGGTGTGAGGATCTGCTAGGAAGAAAACCAGGTTACACCTTGTCCAGCTTGGCGAATTTCGGGTCCAGCAGCTTTTTGCCGGCAATGTTGTCAAACTGGATGCTATAAATGGCCTTTTCGCCTTCACCAAGGACCTGGCTAATCGTACCTTGTCCGAATTTGGCGTGCGACACCCGATCGCCCACCTTGAACTGCGGACCCAGTGCCGCATTGGCGGCGGGCGTTCTGCTTTGCACGATAGGAAGTTCGTTGCTTCTGCCCGGACTGGCCTTTTTGGGGACGGTCCGTCCGCGCAGGTAGGAACTGACGTTGGAGTCATAGTCGTTGCCGCGGTAATCATACCCGCGAGAGGAACGACCGTGGGAAGACTGTCCGCCATAGGTGCTTTTCTTGCTGAAGGACGTGCTTCCGGAGTCCGAATAGCGTTGTTCGTAACTCCCGGCGCTGCTGCCATACCGGCTGCCGCGCCGTAGGTTGTCGACATCCTCTTCGCTGCTTCGTCCGTAGCCAAAGCGCTCGCTAGCCTTATCAAAAGAGTAATAGCCTGACAGATATTGTGGCGGAATTTCGCTCAGGAAGCGGCTCGGCTGTGAATAGCGAAGCTCTCCCATCGTCAGGCGGCGGCGGGCATACGTTAAGAACAGACGTTCTTTGGCGCGCGTGACGCCCACATACATGAGCCGACGCTCTTCTTCCATCTGCGTGGTATCGTTTAGAGACCGGAAGTGCGGGAAAATGCCCTCCTCTAACCCACAGATGGCAACCACAGGGTATTCCAACCCTTTTGCGGCGTGCAGGGTCATCAGCACAAGCTTGTTTTCGGTTGGTTCGGATGTGTCGATATCGCTGAGTAGGGACATGGAGGTGAGAAACTCTGCCAGGCCAGGCTCACCATCTCCCTCGGTGGTTGCTTCTTGCATGAACTGACGGGCGACACTCACGAATTCCTGCACGTTGGCCTGGCGTCCTTCGCTGTCATCCGGATCCTCGGCTCTCAGTTCGTCAAAATAGCCAGTGAGTTCCAAAATCTGGATAACCAGTTCATCCAGTCCGATTTCTGTTGACAGCCGCTTGAGCCGCTCCATAACCGCTACAAAAGCGCCGATGGCTTTGACTGTGCTGGGTTTCAGGTCCGGAATCTGATCCACCTGCTTCAGAATGTCATAGAGGGAAACGCCATATTCGGCGGCCTTGGCTTCCAAGTGTTCAACAGTGGTCTTGCCGATTTTGCGTTTGGGGACATTGATGATGCGCTTGACGCTGTAGCTGTCGGCATCGTTGAAAATCACCGTGAGATAGGCCAGGATGTCCTTGATTTCCTTGCGTTCGTAAAATTTGAGGCCTCCCACCATCTGGTAGGGGATGCCGCGGGAAATCAGCACATCCTCCAGCACCCGGCTTTGAACGTTGGTGCGGTACAGAATGCAGCAATCGCCGGGCTTATAGCCCCCTTCCTGCGTCAGCTGCATGAGGCGATCAATCACGTAGAACGCTTCTTCCCGGTCGTCCTTGGCTTCAAAGCAGTTAATTTTTTCACCTGCGCCGCGCACGGAAATAAGTTCCTTGGGCAAACGCTCCTTGTTTTGTTCAATGATGGCGTTGGCGACATCCAGGATGTTGGCTGTGGAGCGGTAGTTATGCAGCAATTTGATGAGTTTGGCGTCCGGAAAGTCTGTCTGGAAGTTGAGAATGATGCGGAAGTTGGCGCCGCGCCAGCTATAGATGGATTGATCGACGTCACCAACGACCGTCAAGCTGCGATCCTGCCACAATGCCTGGTGGAGTTCAGGGGTGCGCTCGCTTTTGGGGCAGCCTTCCGCCAGTAAACGAACAAGCTCGTATTGGGCGTCGTTCGTATCCTGGAACTCGTCAACCAAAATGTGCTTGAACTGCTCGTGATACCGCTGCAGCACCGCCGGATTCTGCTGGAGTAGCTTGACCGTGATCAGCAGCATGTCATCAAAATCCATGGCGTTATTGCGCGAAAGCAACGCCTCGTAGCCATCAAAAATCTGGGCCAGCTTTTCCGTGCGGAAGTCTTTGGCAGAGGAAGCGTAGGTATACGCATCCAGCATTTGGTTTTTAAAGCCGGAAATCATGTAGCGAATGTTCTTGGGGCTGTACAGCTTTTCATCCAGGTTGAGCGACTTCACCACCTCTTTAACCGCCGCCACGGATTCCGACTCATCGTAGATGACAAAATGGTTGTTCCAGGTGCGCCCGCCAGGTGTGGCGTAATGGGCAATGTCTCGCCTCAGAATGCGCCCGCAAATGCTGTGAAATGTCCCAATCCAAAGACTTCTGCCGGTGGTGTCTCCTACCAACTGGCCGATACGCTCTTTCATCTCGCGCGCAGCCTTGTTGGTAAAGGTGACTGCTAGAATTTCCGCCGGATGAATCCCTTGTTCAATCTGGTAGGCAATCTTATGGGTGAGGAC